>NZ_DKLM01000025.1 GCF_002455975.1 Clostridium sp. UBA6640 | reverse complement strand
ATTTTCAAAGACCAAGTTTTAATTTGTTTGGCCTGCTCTCAGACCGCTTAATCATCTTATCATCTGCATTTAGTTTTGTCAACAACTTTTTTTAAAAGTTTTAAACTCAACTATGTGCTTGATAACTTAAGCGTCGTATGCACCTCAGCGCTGACGACTTATTCATAATAACATGTTATAACTCATATGAATATAGTTATTTACATTTTGTATAAAAATTATCCTAAAGAATCTTAAATTATCTCAAAAAATCTTTAAATTACTCATATTGATACACCTGGTAATGTTTTAGGTCAAAATAATAAGATTTTGTTTAAATTGAACATCATATGGCAATTTATTTTATTAAATAAATCTTAAAATTAAAAAAGCTTTATATTAAATCAAGTATCTTTAATATAAAACTTCTTAATGATCTATTCATAGTTCTATTAATTTTTATAATTCTCCATAGATAATCTAGACTTCTCTTGACTTTTATTATTTGTCTACATAAATAACAGTTTAAATTATTGACTTAATACTAAATTAAAGACATGTGATATTAAGCATAATTTTAATATCACATGTCTAATCTGTTCTATATTTAATTTAACTCTGACTCTGAACCTCTCACGGCTAAAGCCGTAAGGTTCTTAGGTATTATCCAAAAGTTGCATTTACCCTATCTATATCTATTTCTTAGAAGTTTATAGCACATTCATCTCGCCACTGAAGTACCAAGTATTCTGTATTGCGTGATAAATCCATGTGTTACTCTTAGTTTAGCCATCTAAAAAAACTAACTAATCATAGATATTATACATTTTGCATCTTGCAACGGAGTATAATAGGAAGTATTTTAATCCATTGACTTATTACTTTATTAAAGATACCCTAATTTAAACTCTTTTATTTCTTCATATAATTGCCTATATTGGCATCTTTGTCAATTATGCCTTCAATGATAGGTTTTTTACTAGTAATAATTGTCGTAATTCCAGGTCCATGGCCAGCTTTTACACAATCACTATGAATCACCACTCCAATACTTACAGCTCCTTTTAAAAATCCTCTTCCATAAGTATTATCACAATCCTCAAGTAAAACCAAATCTCCAAACTTTAATTTATCTAAGCCTAGTCTTTTTATTTCTTCTGTATCAGCAGTCATTATATCATAATCTCCTGTGTACGCGCTTGGTGATCCAATTCCTGAGCCCATAAGATATGGTGGAACCTTAGCAACAACAGGAACTTGCATTTTACCATCTTCTTCTGTAATTCCTAGCTTTTCAAATAAATCTGGATCTATACTCATAAGTTGTACATCTTCAAATCCTTCTAATTTTAAACCTTGTCCATATGCTTTGATTAGTATCTTATCATCTATAGCTAAATTTTCTAAATCCTCTTTTTCAAAACAAATCATAACATGTTCTATGCCACCATGCATACCAGTTACATAACCTTTTGCACCTTTTCCATCTCCTAAAACAACCTTTGCTTCATTTCCTATACATGCAAATGTCATCAACGCTGCATTTTCTGTTGTATTCTCATTTCTAATTGATACTCCTGGCTCAACATGGTCACCTACCCATCCAAAAGCTGAATCTCCAATGCTCACATTGTAAGAAATTCCTCCTGTAGCTGGCAATATCATTGGTACTCCCTCATGAGTTATTCTATAATTTCCACCTAGTGGATGATGTATTTTTCCTTGAACTGACCATTTAACAATCTTTTCTTTATTTGTTCTTAGCATATAAACTCCCCCTTATTTTAAATGTTTTATCAAAATATAAATTAAATAAAACCTACATAATTTAATTTTATAAATGTTTGTTAAAGCATTGTACTAAAGATTTATCAGTATTATATCCTAAATCTTTAAGTGCCTTTTCTAAAATATTTAATACATATACTAATCGTTCTTCTCTAGCATTTTCACCCATATGGGCTATTCTAACAACTTTGCCTTTTACAAATCCAAAAGAAGATGACATTAATACATTGTATTTATTAAACATATGAGATACTAATTCATCTGCATCTATTCCTTCTGGAAGTGCTACTGATGTTAGTGTGTTAGCTTGCCCTTTTCTTATAAATAGCTCTAATCCAAATTCTTTAATTGCTTTTCTAGTAGCATTAGCATATTTTTTATGCCTTTCAACGACATTATCTATTCCCTCTTCAATTACATTATCCACTGCTACTCTAAGTCCCATAATGTCACTTATAGGCATTGTATAAGGAAACCATTTCTTTTCATAGTAACCTTTCCATATTGTTAAATTACAATAAAAGCCTGTAATTGGAGTTTTTCTGTTTTCCATAGCCTTATAAGCATCATCACTAATTGATAGCATTGTTAGTCCTGGTGGAGCTGAAAATGCTTTTTGAGAATCGCCTAATACAATATCTATTTTCCAATCATCTACTTTTAAAGGTTCTCCTACCATAGCAGCAACACTATCTACAACTGTAATTATCCCATATTGCTTTAATAATGGACATATTTTACTTATATTATTTAAAAGTCCTGAAGGGGTATCACAATGTACTATA
Source organism: Clostridium sp. UBA6640 (assembly GCF_002455975.1). Taxonomy (GTDB): domain Bacteria; phylum Bacillota; class Clostridia; order Clostridiales; family Clostridiaceae; genus Clostridium_J. The sequence continues at coordinate 6,881 of NZ_DKLM01000025.1, read as the reverse complement.
GTTGCATATTTGAAATTATTATCCTCCTCCAAAAACTTTCTTAAAGCTTCTATATCTATCTCTTCCTGTCTATCTACGCTATAATATACAGGCTCTCCACCATATATCTTAACAAAATCACCAAAACCTTCTCCAAAAACCCCATTATCCAATATAAGTACTCTATCGTTTCTCTCTGTTAGCGACGCACAAGCAGCCTCAAGTCCTAATATCCCTTCACCGCTTAATATATACACATCATTATTGGTACCTATTATTTTCCCTATTTTTTCACAGGTCTCTTTGTAAAAATCATAAAAATGTATATCTAAATCTGGATTAGTGGCTTCCATAGCTCTAGCTAAACGAACATTCTCTCTAACTTCTGTTGGACCGGGTGTAAATACATAAGGTTTATTCATATTAACGCTCCTTTTCTCTATCCCTCTTGCACTTGGTAATCATTATAGTATTTTCTAATGTTATACAATATTTAATAACACTAAATAAAAATAAGATAATTATAATCACTAATTTATAAAATTAGTGATACATTCAATTAATATATACTTTTTCTTTTTGTTATTTCTTGATTTTAAGCCATTCATTCTTTTTTATGCTCATCTCATATAAATTCCAATATTTATTTTCTACAACCCTAGCATTTTCAGTAAATTTTGTCTTTTTAAAACCTGCTTTTTCATAACATCTTATCGCATCATAATTAAAGTCAAATACTCCTAAAGTGATTTCTTCTAATAAAAAGGTATTAAAACCTATATTTAATATTTCACCTATTGCTGCTGTACCGGCCCCTTTACCTCTCATAGATTCTTCACCTATAAGAAATCTTGCTACTCTTCCTATTTTATTTACATTATCTGTTTTAATTAATTGAATAGTTCCAATGACTTTATTACTTTCTGTATAAATAATTTTATATATCAATATTTGTGATTCCTCTTTAGTAGATATGTTTTTAAAATTCCCAGCTATTTGCTCCTTTGTTATAGGATACTTATATGTTGGCCCTGCCCATTGCATTAAATACTCTGGTGAAGTATTTTCATTCCATTTTATTATCTTATCAAAATCCTCTTCTAACAAATATTCTAATTTTACCATAGCTCTCTACCTTTCATATAAACATTTCATTATATTATTACCAAAGTCTTTAATATCCCTTAAATAATTATACCCTTTAGGATTACCTTTTTTATTGTACATTCTCACTGCTACCAATTCCTCACTAGGAATTACTAGCACACATGCTCCTGTATTACCTAAAATTTGATACGATCCTTTAGGTACTAATTCTCCTAATTCACTTTTTTTACACTCTCTAGTTTTTACCCACCATAAAAATCCGTTCTCTGGAAGTTCTCTATCCTCCAAATATGGACTTTGAAGAGAAGTAGTTAGATCAAATATTTCCTTAGGAAGTACTTCTATTTCATTAATAGTACCTTTTTTCAAATGAATATATCCCCAATAAGCTAATTCTCTAGATGAGACATATAAATTTTTATCATATCCTCCTCCTGTAGAGCTTTTTTTAACTCCACTTACTGGTTCATCTTCTGGATCAAAAATAATTAATACTTGATCTTCTTCTGTTTCTGTTTCCCAACCTGTTTCTGATAAATTAAAAGGATTAAAAACAGTTTCTTGTAATATTTGAGATACAGTTCTTCCTGTACTAATTTCTACTATATCCGTTAATAATTTTATTCCCTCATTCCTATATTCCCAGCTTGTACAACAAGGAAAATTTCTAATTAGATTTCTGCTTGCATCACTGGTTAAACCATGAGTATGAGTTAATAAATGTCTAATAGTGGTTTTATCTATTACGTTCTTATCTAAATTTGGCAAATAATCAATTACATAATCATCAGCACTATGTATATTCTTATTTAGCAAGGCATAAGCAACTGCAAATCCTATATAGCTTTTTCTTGCAGATGCAATATTAAATCTAGACCTACAATCTACCTTTCTAGCAAATTCTTTATGGGAATGTTGCCCAAAATACCCTTCTGTAACTATCTTATCTTTATGTATTATAAAGACTGATGAAGCAGAAGCTTTAATAAAATCTCCTACATTCTTAACTTTATTTACTACCTCATCAAAAATATGATTTTCTTCTTTTTTTATCTCATCTTCAATATCAATATTATTTTTAATAAAATTAATCATTGTATATCACCATTTTAATATAACTTTTTTTGTAAAACATCTTATACTTACAATTATAATCCTTCTATAGCATAGTGTTAACTTATTTTTCTCTATTTTATTACACATCTTAGTTTACTTATAAATAGAAAAAGAGCCATTAAGCTCTTTATGTCCATGAAAAAGTGTACCTTAATATATCTAAAACATTTTTTTCACATCTTCTAATATATTAAAATTAGTTAAATCATAATGAAGAGGTGTTAGAGTTATATATCCTTCTTTGATATTATAGACATCTGTTTCTTCAGTATCATTGTCTTCTAATATGCCCCTTATTTTTAAAGTCCTTGTACCATCCTCATTCAAATCCTCTACAAAAATGTTTTTATAATTTCTTTCTCCTATTCTACATACCTTTATTTCATTTTTCATATTTTCATCTATAGGCGGTATATTTATATTAAGTACTATATCATTTTTAAACTTACATTCTTCAGCTTTTGCTACTATATCTAGTGCTATTTTAGCAGCTAAGTCGTAACTTTCATCTTTTCCATCGCAAGAAAATGCAACTGAAGGTACTTTTAATATTGCTGCTTCAACAGCTGCAGATACGGTGCCAGAATAAATTACATCTGTTCCTAAATTGTNNCAATCCTTCATTAGCTCCTGAAATCACCAAATCTACTTTATTTTCAACTAACTTCATAAGTCCTACTCGCGTGCAATCTGCTGGAGTACCGCTTATACTGAAAGCCTTAGACTTTATTCCATCTAATTTTTCCTCTTTAATTATAAGTGGATTCGCTATTGTAATAGAGTGACTACTAGCACTTCTTTGCATATTAGGTGCTACAATTATTACCTCATGATATTTCTCGAGTTTCCTAGCCAATGTTTGTATTCCTTTTGCAAATATTCCATCATCGTTTGTTAATAATATTCTCATATATAACTCCTCCTAAATTCCATGCTTTACCTTATCATTATTTATCATATCATTAATTTTAACCTATATATTTTCTTTTTAACATTAAAATATAGAAGATAAAACTTTTGGATAGAAAAGTGTCCTAAAAAGCAATTGTTAAATTGCTTTTTAGGACACCGCAAAATAGTTAATTTATGAATTTAAATTGAATAAAGTAATTAATATTTAATAATATAAAATTTTATTTTTATTTTTATAGTAACAATGTCTTAAATAGACTTTGCTACATAGTTTACTAAATCTACTGTTCTACAAGAATAGCCCCATTCATTATCATACCAAGAAACAACTTTAACCATATTATCTTCTATAGTCATAGTAGATAATCCATCAATTATTGATGATCTTGGGTCTTGTTTATAATCCACTGATACTAATGGCTCCTCAGAATATCCTAATATTCCTTTCATGCTACCTTCTGAAGCTTCTTTAAGTGCTGCATTTACTTCTTCTGCAGTAGCTTTTGTTTTTAATTCGCATACTAAATCTGTTAAAGATACGTTCGGCGTAGGTATTCTTACTGCAAAACCATTTAGTTTTCCATTTAACTCTGGAAGAACTTTAGCAACTGCCTTAGCTGCTCCTGTAGTTGTTGGAATTATAGATTCTCCAACTGCTCTTGCTCTTCTTAAATCTTTATGTGTTTTGTCTAATATTCTTTGATCATTTGTATATGAATGTATTGTAGTCATTAGTCCTTTAACTATTCCAAACTTATCATTTAATACCTTAGCAAATGGTGCTAAACAGTTAGTTGTACAAGATGCATTTGAAATTATATGATGCTTCTCTGCATTATAATCATTTTCATTAACTCCCATAACAATGGTTACATCTTCATTTTTACCTGGTGCTGTTATTATAACTTTTTTAGCTCCTGCTTCTATATGCTTTATAGCACCTTCTCTACTGTTAAATATACCTGTAGATTCGATAACTATATCTACTCCAAGCTCTTTCCATGGTAACTTAGCTGGATCAGATTCTCTAAGTATTTTAATTTCTTTTCCGTTAACTATTATTTTATCTTCACCATCAACTTCAATAGTTCCATTGAACTTACCATAACAAGAATCATACTTAAATAAATGTGCTAGTGTCTCACTTTCTGCTCTAGCATTTATAGCAACTAATTCAACGTCATTCATTAGATTTTCTTGAGCAATTCTTAAAACAGCTCTTCCTATTCTTCCAAAACCATTCATAGCAACTTTTACAGTCATTACTTAGTCCCCCTACAAAATATAAACTTAATCTATATCATACTTTTTAAAACTCTATAATACTATTATATTTATTAATCCATTTATGTGTTATACTTTTTCGCTTTTTTTTCAATATATAATCATATGTGCTATACTATTTATATCATATTCAGGGATATATGTCAATATATTTAGGTAAATATGATATCCTATTTCTCGATTTAAAACTTGTATTATAAATAAATTTTCTATTTAAATATATAAATTTAACAACTTTTTATATTTAAAGAAGCGTATTAATTTGTCATTGTAAATCATAATAGCAATCTTTAACCTTTTTAATACATCTAAAATGGAATTATAGCTTGCACGTATAAATTATCTAAATTATAATATTACATAATAAATATTTTTAAGAGGTGTTAATATAATGGAGAAAATGCTTAAAAAATATGCTAGATTGGCGGTAAAAACCGGGGTAAATATTCAGAAAAATCAAATTCTTCTAATAACCTCCCCAATAGAATGTGCTCCATTTGCTAGGATGATTTCTGAAGCGGCCTATGAAGAAGGAGCTAGGGAAGTAATAATAGATTGGAATGATGAAATTTCCACGAAAATAAAACATACGTACGCTGATTATGAGGTATTAAGCACTATAGCACCATGGAAAGTAGATTCATTTATGTACTATGCAAAGAACGGTGCCGCAGTATTAAGTATATCTGCCTCGGATCCCGAACTTATGAAGGATGTTCCCGCTAAAAAAATTTCTACTTCTATAAAAGCTAGTCAATTAGCATTTAAAGAATTTAATAATCGATTAACAAATTATAAAAATCGTTGGTCAGTGCTGTCAATCCCTACGAAATCATGGGCTTCGAAAGTATTTCCAGACCTTTTACCAGATAAAGCAGTAGAAAAACTTTGGGAAGAGATTTTCAAACTAGTTAGAGTTGATAAAGAAGACCCTGTAAAAGTATGGGAAGAACATATAGAAATTCTCAGAAACAATAGAGACTTTTTAAATAATCAAAATTTAAAATCACTTCATTTTAAGAACTCTTTAGGTACAGACTTATATGTGGACTTGCCTCAAAATCATCTATGGATGGGCGGTAGCAAAAAGAGCTCAGATAACATAGACTTTATTGCTAATATGCCAACAGAAGAAATATTTACATTACCTAAAAGAAGCGGTGTTAATGGTATAGTATATAGTTCAAAGCCTTTGAACTATAGCGGAAATCTTATAGAAAATTTTTCTTTGACATTTGAAAATGGTAAAATTATAAATTTCACCGCTGAAAAAGGCTATGATTCATTGAAAAGCTTAATTGAAACTGATGAAGGTTCTAGTTATTTAGGAGAAGTAGCATTTGTTCCATTCAACTCTCCAATATCTAATTCTGGGTTAACTTTTTTTAATACGCTATATGATGAAAATGCCTCTTGCCATCTTGCTATAGGAAAAGCTTATAATTTATCTATAAAAGATGGAGATAAGATGACAGATAAAGAATTCTTAGAAGCGGGAGGAAACACCTCTTTAATACATGTAGATTTTATGTTCGGCACAGAGGATTTAGAAGTAACTGGAGTAAATCAAAATGAAGAACTAATTCAAATTTTTAAAAATGGAAACTGGGCATTTTAATAAGGGTAACTAAATTTTAAGCCTATTAATTATTTTTTATATAAATAAAAGGTTATCTTCTTGGCATTAATATATTAATGTTGCCACAAGTTACCCACAGATTTGACTTTTTATAATTTCCTATAAAATAAAAAAAAGCAATCCTTTTGGATTGCTTTTATGGTGGAGATAAAGAGATTCGAACTCTTGACCCCCTGCGTGCAAGGCAGGTGCTCTCCCAACTGAGCTATACCCCCAAATATGGTGGACCTTCAGGGACTCGAACCCCGGACCTACCGGTTATGAGCCGGTTGCTCTAACCAACTGAGCTAAAGATCCGTACTGCTAACTAAGCTTTGTTAGTTAACACTACCTGGCAACAACCTACCCTCCCACACAGTCTCCCGTACAGTACTATCGGCGTCCTAAGGCTTAACCTGCCTGTTCGGAATGGAAAGGGGTGTTACCCTTAGGACCATCATCACCAGATTTAAAATTCATATAAGCTTCGCATTACTTCGTCAACTGCAGTCACTGTGGTACTCATTTACCTAAGTAAACTCTGTTCCTCGTTCCTTTGTTTCCTTGTACTACTCGCTTCTATTAATTTTAAGAAAAATTTGTCATAAACTTCGTACTACTTCGTCAACTGCATTCGCTGCTGTGCTCATTTACCATCAGTAAACTCCGCTCCTCACTCATTTGTTTCCTGGTGTTACTCGTTTCTATCAAATTTTAAAAATTTATATAAGCTTCACATTACTGCTTCAGTTTCAGTCACTCCAGTGCTCATTTACTTTAGTAAACGACCCTCTTCGTTCCTTCACTTCCTTGTACTGTTCGCTTCTATTAATTTTTACAGAGATTATTCTCTGAAAATTGCACA
>NZ_DKLM01000038.1:5465-13161 GCF_002455975.1 Clostridium sp. UBA6640 | reverse complement strand
TTGCAGGCACTGTTAAAATACTGGTAGTCATAACTGCTGTTAAAGCTAAAATTGCACATTTTTTCATAGTAATCTCTCCTTTATAATTTTATTTAATGGTAAATTAAATGATATGCCTGTGGGTCCTATTATGATCTTCCATTAATATATTAAAAGTTACATTTCTAATTACTTCCCAAGCCTCTTTATGAAAAATTCCGTCTACCTCAAGATCATGTTTTTCTTGAAAATCTTTAACTGCTTTCAAAGTCTTAGGACCAAACACTCCATCCTCGTCTAAATCTTCATATCCTACAATATGAAGCCCCCATTGTAAAACTTCTACAAACTTATTATTATCGCCAAATTGACATGTTGGTAGATCTTCAAATGAATATCCAGTGTCTAGAACGCATCCACCCTCTACGATACCTTGTGGTTGTGTAGGTAAAGCCTTTGCAGGCACTGTTAAAATACTAGCAGTCATAACTGCTGTTAAAGCTAAAATTGCACATTTTTTCATGATAATCCTCCTTTTAAAATATAACTTTACTGATACTATTTAATAATTAATTTATAAATTGATTATTAAGATATTCTGAATATGCTTCTTCAATTACTTCCCAAGTTTCTGAGTCAACTATTCCATTTACAGCAAGTCCATGTTTTGCTTGAATATTTTCAACTGCTTTTTGAGTTTCAGGGCCAAACACTTTAACTTCGCCTAAATCTTCATAGTCCATCTGATAAAGTAGGCATTGTAGTACTTTCACTTTTATATTATTATCTCCAAATTGACATGTTAATAGGCTTTCATCTGGTAATTCAGCTAGTAATTCCTCCTCCTCATTCTCTTTAAGACAATAATCACAAGTATGAGGTTTTATAACGCATCCTCCATTTGTAATACCTTGTGGTTGTATAGGTAAAGCCTTTGCAGGCACGGTTAAAATACTAGCAGTCATAACTGCTGTTAAAGCTAAAATTGCATATTTTTTCATAGTAATCCTCCTTTTAAAACATAATTTTATAAAAATTTTTGTAAAATTCGAAATATTCTTGAAGTTTTACAGAAAATTTTTGACACTCAATTGGATTATAGCTACATTTAAATGTATTTGAGTCTAATATTTAGAAACTATTTGGCTAGAATATTAAAGCAACCTAGAAGAAAAGTGCTAAATTTAAATAAATTTAACACTTTCACGTAAGAATATAAAGCCGTATTCTCTTTTATGTTTTACGAAATAGTTATTTTATCTCTTATGTCTAATTCAATGCATCTCCCATTACTTTCCAAACTTCTGGAGTAACAATTCCATCTACCTCAAGTCCATGTTTTTCTTGAAAATCTTTAACTGCTCCTTCTGTTCTAAGACCAAAGACTCCAACTGCACCCAAGTTCTCATATCCTAGATGACTAAGATAACATTGTAAATGTTGTACATCTCTACCAGCATTACCAAAGCGGCATGTCCTTAAAAAGTATGGTATGATACCTTCATTTTCAGATTCCATATCACAATAATCTTTAGGTCCTGTTATAACACATCCACCTGGTAATATACCTTGGCTTCCACCAGTAGATGCCTTTGCAGGAACTGTTAAGATACTAGTTGCCATAACTGCTGTTAAAGCTAAAATTGCATATTTTTTCATAGTAATTCTCCTTTATAATTTTATTTAATGACAAATTAATTTTATTGGCTCATAAATAAATTTAACTATATATTCATTTAATTTTAATCACATTTTGTTGCCTCATTTATTAAAAGTTTATATAATGAGGGGTAAAATGGATTAAAAATGAAGTATTATAAAAGTAAAACTGTATTTTATTTTTAAATTTTATATCTACTATAATTATAGATTCATAATTACTTTCCAAACTTCTGGAGTAACAATTCCATCTGCCTCAAGTCCATGTTTTTCTTGAAAATCTTTAACTGCTGATTCTGTTCTAGGACCAAAGACTCCAACTTCATCCAAATCCGTATATCCTAGATAAGCAAGAGCACATTGTAAATGTTGCACATCTCTATCAGCAATTTTTCCGTCAACATCTCCAGGGCTGCATGTCCTTAAAAAGAATGGCATGACACCTTCATTTCTAGGTTCCATATCGCAATAATCTTTAGGTCCTGTTATAACACATCCACCTGGTAATATACCTTGATTTCCGTTAGTAGATGCCTTTGCTGGAATTGTTAAGATACTAGTAGCCATAACTGTTGTTAAAGCTAAAATTGCATATTTTTTCATAGTAATTCTCCTTTAAAATGTATTATTTTATGAATATTATTATAACATTATGAATAATGTTATAATTTTGTGAACATTTTTTAACGCTCAATTGGATTATACCTTTATTTGGATATATACTCAATGATTGAATCATATGGAATTTATTGTTTAAAGTGCGTTAGAGCAGGTTTTCTTATATATGGTCTAATTTACATATTTTATCTAATGTTTTCTTCAATTATTAAATCAAGCAGTAATTCATCAATAAAAGTTATATAATTTAATAAAGTTTAGAAAACATACATTATTTTTCTAAACATATGAAATAATTGTATATAAATGAAATATATTGGAAGAATATTATTAAATAAATTAAAACTAATAAACTTTACATTTAAATTTATAAATTAATGAACTATATAAAGGATTTTATATAATCTGCAAATACTAGAGCATATACATAAAAAATTATTTGAGGTTATTTTAAGATGAGAAAGTAAAATATATTAATGAGAAAGAATTTTTTAATAGTTTGCATACCTTTAGATATTAGTTGTATATTACTTAGTGGTTATATAGGGGAGGCAGCAACATCTATAAGAGAAATTTTTAATAAAGTTTAACTCTGAAAAATGAAATAAGTGTTTCTTTTGGATTCCAGCAAGAAGACTCCAACTTTAGAGGTTAAGAACGTTAAACTAGCTAAGCAGCGGTGCTCATATATTTTTAAAATAAAAGTCTATAAATACTAGTATCCTGTAAATACTAATAATTATAGACTTTTAATCCTATTATATGAATAAGATCTAAGCAGTTTTATTTACTAAGTATCTCTATTCCATCTTCTGTTACTAATAGTGTGTGTTCCCATTGTGAAGAAAGAGATCCATCTTCCGTGAACACTGTCCAATCATCATCAGAATCTATTACTATTTCATAAGATCCAGCATTTATCATAGGCTCTATGGTAAATACCATGCCAGGTGCTAAAATCATTCCTTCACCTCTTTTACCATAATGAGGTACAAAAGGATCTTCATGAAATTCAAGTCCAATACCATGGCCGCCAAAATCTTTTACTACAGAGTAACCGTGCTTTTCAGCATGTTCTTGAACCGCTGCGCCTATATCACCTAAAAATCCCCAAGGTTTTACTGCTTCTATACCTTTATATAAGCATTCCTTAGAAACTTCTACTAGTTTTTTTGCTTCCTCGCTTGCTTCACCAATGATGAACATCCTTGAAGCATCTGAATAATACCCGTCTAGTATTGTGGACACATCTATATTTATTATATCTCCATTTTTAAGAATTATATATTCACTAGGAATACCATGACATACTTCATCATTTATTGAGGTACATAAACTTTTAGGATATCCTTGAAAATTTAAGGTTGCTGGAATTGCTCCTTGAGATACAGTATAGTCATGTACTAATTTATCAATTTCCTCAGTACTCATACCTTCTTTTATATTTTTTTCAACTAAGTCCAATACAGCATTATTAATTTGGGCACTTTTTCTTATGCCTTCAATTTGTTCTTTAGTTTTAATAATGTTTCTTGGGGGAACTTGTAATCCCTGTGATTTTAAAGCATTAAATTTATTATCAAATTCAATATGACATTTTTTATATTTTAATCCGCTACCACACCAACATAGTTCATTTCTATCTAGATTCATATAATTTCTCCTAACTTTATATATTTTGTAACAGTATATTTAGCTACGCTCTTACCACTATTTAAATTATACTGCTATAGTTGCAATTTTAAAATACGATTTAATTGAAACTATAATTATTCTTATAAAAAATAGTTTAAAAAATTAATTTGCAAATTAATTTTAATCATTCGTATTCGTATTCTCCATTTTAATTTCTGTAGGATATGGGGACGGTTCATTACAAATTGTAAGCTGAGAAATTTAGGATTGATTTTGTAGCGGCGAACAGTGTTCGCCACATAATAACTAGCAATTGTATTGCTAGTAGCAAAAGGGTTAAAGAAACTAATTATGCTCAAAAAAATTTTAAAAATATAATTGACCATAGTAGTCAAAAGAGTTATAATGTAATTGACCGATATGGTCAAACAGCTTGTTGTATATTACAAAGGAGGAGTGGAATATGTTTTCAAAGTTTTTAAATATAGATGAGGAAAAGCAGGATAGGATTTTAAACGCAGCAATGAAGGAATTTGCGCAAAATGGTTTTGAAAAAGCTTCTACAAATGAAATTATTAAAGACGCAGATATATCAAAAGGGTTATTATTTCATTATTTTAAAGATAAGAAAAATCTATTTTTATTCCTGTATGATCACTGTATTGATGTAAGTACCAATGAATTTTATAAGAAGATTAATTTAGATGAAAAAGACTTTTTTATTAGAGTGAGTCAAATATGCATAATTAAATTTGAGCTACTAAACAAATATCCTGAAATGTTTAAATTCATTGAAACAGCATATATGGAAACCTCAAAGAGTGTTAAGAAGGAGTTAGATGAAAGAAAAGAAAAGCTTATTGAGGTCAATTCTATTAAAGTATTTGAAGACTTTGATCTTTATAAGTTTAAAGAGGATATTGATGTAGAAAAGGCTATTAATGTTATGATTTGGACTTTTCAGGGTTTAGGGGATCAGGCGCTTAAAAAGGCAAAATTATTATCCTTAGATAGACCTAACTATAGTGAAGTTTTTAAGGAAGCAGATATATACATAGATATGTTTAAAAACTGTTTCTATAAATAATATGTGGAGGTCATAAAATGAATGTTATTGAGATTAAAAATTTAACCAAGAATTATGGCAGCTCAAGGGGAATTACTGATGTAAGTTTTAATGTTGAGGAAGGTGAAATCTTTGGATTCATTGGACCTAATGGTGCAGGTAAATCAACAACAATTAGAACATTACTATCACTTATACATCCAACCAGTGGAAGTGCTACAATTTTTGGCAAGGACTCCTTAAAGTGCGCTCCTGAAATTGCTAAGGAAATAGGATATTTGCCATCAGAGGTATTTTATTATGACAAAATGAAAGTAATTGATCTTTTAAAGTATTCTGCTAGTTTTTATAAAAAGGACTGTAGTAAAAGGATAGAGGAATTAGCAGAAATAATGGATCTTGACCTCAATAAAAAAATTGATGATTTATCCTTTGGAAATAAAAAGAAAGTAGGAATAGTTCAAGGATTACTTCACGAACCAAAACTTATTATACTTGATGAACCTACCAGTGGACTAGATCCACTTATGCAACAGAAATTCTTTGATTTACTAAAAGAAGAAAATAAGAAAGGCACCACAATTTTATTTTCTTCACATATTTTAAGTGAGGTTCAAAAACTATGTGATAGAGTTGCAATTATCAAAGAAGGAAAGATAATAACTGTTGAAAAGATTAGTACGTTAAAGGAAAATAACCATAAAAAAATTAAAATTGAAACTATAAATAATATGGATAAAAGTTACTTTAATATTGAAGGTGTTAGCAATTTAGAAGTAAAAGATAATATAGTTAGTTTCTTATTTAGAGGTGATATCAATTTAATTATGAAAAAACTTTCCTCAATAGAGCTATCTAATTTATGGATAGATGAGCCAGACCTTGAAGAAATCTTTATGCATTATTATGAAAAGGAGAATTAAGAGATATGAATATGTTTTTACATGAACTAAAGGCATATAGAAAGTCAACAATTGTATGTACGTGCGTATTAGTAGCTGTAAGTATTCTCTTTCTATCGTTATTTCCATCCTTTTCAAAGGATGTTGCAGAATTTAATAAAATACTTGAGAGTTTTCCAGAAGGAGTAAGAAAAGCATTGGGAGTTTCCATGGATAGTATCGCTACTTTTATAGGTTTCTATTCATATGTATTTTTGTATATAGTGCTGTGTAGTTCGATTCAAGCTACGAACTTAGGTATTTCAATTTTATCAAAGGAAGTCCGGGAAAAAACAGCAGATTTTCTATTAACAAAACCTGTAACTCGTATGCAAGTTGTTACATCTAAACTGTTAGCAGCATTAACTTCGCTAATAATTACTAATGCAGTTTATATAGTAGCAGCTACCATAGTAGCATTAGTTATGACAGAAGGAGTACTTGATTTCAAGATATTTTTTATGATTTCTATTACAGGATTTTTTGTTCAACTTATGTTTTTATCACTAGGGGTTATTATTTCTGTATTAGTTCCTAAAATTAAATCTGTACTTCCAATTTCACTTAGTATAGTATTTGGGTTCTTTATCATAAGTATGTTTGGGTCTGTTATTGGGGAAAATGCAATACGCTATATAACCCCATTTAAATATTTTGATACAGCCTATATAATTAAAAACTCTGCTTATGAAGTTTCCTTTATAATTATAGAGATACTTTTTATTGGAATTACTACTGCTATCAGCTACCTAATATATTCTAAAAAAGATATTCATGCAGTTTAGTCATGGTAGCACTTTAAATTTTTGTGTAAAGGAGATATGACTATGAATATATTTATTAGAGAAATAAAAGCCAATAGAAAATCACTTATTTTATGGTGCATTGGTGTAATATTAATGGTTGTTGCCGGAATGGGTAAGTATGGTGCAGTATCAAGTTCAGGAGAATATATGAATGATATTATATCATCAATGCCTAAATCTTTGCAGGTTATGTTTGGTACAGTTTCCTTTGATTTATCAAAGGCTAGTGGATTTTATGGAGTAATTTTTTCATATTTAGTTCTAATGGCTACTATTCATGCTTCAATGTTAGGAGCTAATATAATTTCAAAGGAAGAGAGAGATAAAACAGCAGAATTTTTAATGGTAAAACCTATTTCAAGAAATAAAGTTATCACATCAAAGTTATTAGCAGCATTTTTTAATATAATTATTTTTAATATTATCACTCTAATTAGTTCAATCACTATCGTTGAACATTATGCTAAAGGTGAGGGAATAGCTAAAGATATTATAATATTGATGATTGGAATGTTTATCCTGCAGCTAATATTTCTGACTATAGGCACAGGAATAGCAGCTATAAGCAAAAATCCGAAGACTGCAACCACTGCATCTACAGGGATACTTTTGATTACTTTTATATTATCTATGATAGTTGATATGAATAGTAATCTTGAGGGCTTAAAATATATTATACCATTTAAATATTATGAAGCTAAAAATCTTATGTTTGGCGGTGGCTTTGAGCCTGTGTTTGTAATCACATCTGTTATAATTATTACAGTTTTACTATGTACAACTTATGCATTTTATAGAAAAAGAGATTTAAATGTATAGTAATGTTTATGTATTTTATTAAACAACCATAATTTTATTGAATGAGATATAATAAAAAATGACTCACTAGGGATAGAACTATAGGGTTCCGCAATGAAAATTTAACTTATGCATGATTTTAATTTCCATAACAAAAAATCTTTTCTACGAATGAAAAATTAAGAATGAAAGAT
>NZ_DKLM01000038.1:0-5316 GCF_002455975.1 Clostridium sp. UBA6640 | reverse complement strand
TTTCACATTGTATCCCTATAGTGGGTCATTTTTATTATAAATATGCAAAAAATTGAAAGGAAACATTCTTAAAGGAAAATAAAAGAATGGAAAAGTTGCAAAAGAAAAATTAAGCAATTATAATATGAAATGGTTGTTGTGGTATAAAAAGGGTATAAAATTAGAGAAAAATAATATGTGATTTGAGAGGTGATAGTTTGCTAAAAAATTTTATGGTATTAATAACTGGAAAAGTGAAAGATAAACTTGATTTCAATTCAGAGATTAATTCAAGAAAAACACTTGATGAAAAAAGTAAGATAATAATAAAAAGGTTAGATGATGAAGCTGAAGGAATAGTAAATTGTGCTTATAGAACTTATGGAAATTCTTATATACACAAATATATTTATGATAAAACCATGATAAATAAATTAAATTATGAAGAAAAGATAATATCTTATATAGCTTTAGATGAAACAAATAAGGTAATTGGGCACGTAGCTCTAGAATACTTTCAAAAATCTAACATATGTGAAATTTCACATGCTTTTGTTGATCCAGAGTTTAGAGGAAGAGGATGTCTTACAGACTTAACGAGATTTGCAATAGAGGAAAGTGAAAAAAGAGGGGATGTAGGAATATATGTACATGCAGTAACAAGCCATATATATTCTCAAAAATCAGCAGAAAGTAATGGGTTTAAAGATTGTGCTTTACTTCTATCAAGAATTACAACTTTAAAATTTAAAGATATATATGATAAAAGTGAAAAAAGAGAAAGTCTTATAATACAATATAAATATTTAAAAAAACAGCATAAAAAATATATTTATGCACCAGAGAAATATAAGAAAATTATTAATGAGATATATGAGAATTTGGGAGTAAAAATAGTCTTTAAAGAATTAGAGGATGATAATGAAATTTTTTCAAAGCTAACTTCTATAGAAACTATTGTAGATGATTATGACACAGGAACAATATATGTCAACAAATTTGCTAAAGATGGAATGACTAAAATGCTAAATCAATTTAATAAATTATATTTTGAAAGGAAAAAGGCAGTATTTTTAAGATTAAAGCTTTGTAATAAAAGCAGTATATATATATGGAACCAGATGGAGGAAATTGGATTTTTCTTTGCAGGTATTATGCCTGGAAATGGCGATGAAGATGAAGTAATACTTCAATATATTAATGATGACATTAATTACGAAAACATACATGCAAATTCTATTATGGGAAATATTTTAATTGACCATGTAAAAGAACAGGATATTGCTTGTAATGGAAATAGGAGGATTAGTATATGAGATTCAATAATATAGATATGCTTTGTAATAGGGAAGATGCTTTTAACTTTTCAAGGGAAACAGAAGAATTGTTTATAAAAGCTATGAGTGAAAATTATAAGTTTCAGCTTGATAATCAACCATATGTTAAATACTTAGCTGAAAGAGAAAATTTTGATATTAATAGTTTAAATACAATAGAAAATATATATAATATTCCTAATTTATTTGTCGGAACCATGAAAATAAATGGTTTTTGCAATTTTAAAGAAAGTGATTTAGAACTTATTTTAACAAGCTCAGGAACTAATGGTCAAAAAACTCAGTTATTCCTCGATAAAAACTCATTTATAAGACTTCAAAGTCTAGCAGAAAATACTTTCAATTCTATAGGTTTTAAGAGCAATACCCCAGTACATTATTTCCTATTTTCCTATGATATAAAAAAGGCAGAAAACGTTGGTACAAGCTGGAGTGATGAACAAATTTTAAGCCTTGCACCTGCATTATCCGTTAATTGGATGATTGAATGGGATGAAGATAAAAATGAATTTGTTTTTGATAGCAAAAAATGGGCTAAAATCTTTAAAGAATTAAGTAATGAAGCACCTGTAAGATTATTAGGATTCCCAGCATTTATGTATAAAATGGTGGAGGAAATTAAAGAAAGCTATGGAAAAATCGAAGTTCATAAAGATTCTTTTATAATAGCTGGAGGTGGCTGGAAGAATCATTTAGGAAAAAGTATGTCACTAAATGATTTCATGGACTATATAGAAGAGAATATTGGACTTAAACGTGAAAATATAAGAGATACTTATGGTATGGCAGAACATGGAGTCCCTTATTGCTCTTGTAGTGAAGGACATTTACATGGACCTATTTACAGTAGAATAATTGCGAGAGATCCTATAACTTTTAAGAAAAAAGCATATGGAGAAGAAGGACTTCTGCAACTTATAACTCCTTATAATACAGCACAACCTAATCTTTCAGTGTTATCAACAGATTTAGTTGTAATTAAAAAGGATTGTCCTTGTGGAATAAAGGGAGATTATATTGAAAAAATACGACGAGGTGGAATAAGTAAGCATAAAGGATGTGCCATTGCAGCACAGGAAATATTAAATAACTAAGTGATCAAATTGCATGGGGGTACGAGTATGAGATTAGAAGATTTTAAACATATATGTTTTGGAGAACAGTTAGAAATAAGTGGAGAATTAACAGAAGAAAAGGCAAATAAATATTTTGATTCAGCTTTTTTAAGGAAAAAATCTAAGGAGTTTAATAATATACCTATAGATAAAATACTTTATATTTTAGAGAAAACTGCATACAAACTATGTGATAAAGATGGAGAGTATTATAAAGAAATAATGGAAAAAATGCCTGAGTTAATTAGTTATTCTTCTTCAATGGTTGATATGGGTATGTATGCTCTTAAAGAAATGTTAAGTATAAATTCCTTGAAATTAAGACTAAAAAGTCTTGGAGATTATCATTGTTTAGACACCTTTACAAAGGATAGATACTCTAAGACAACTAGAGCAGTTCCAATTGGTTCAGTTCTTCATATAGCAGCAGGAAACATATTTTTAGGTTCAATAGATTCACTAATTATGGGAATAATAACGAAAAATATAAATATATTAAAAGTTTCTAGCCAAGATTTTTTATTTCCGACGCTATTTTATAGAGCATTAGAAGAAGTAGATATAGATAAAACAATTACTCCATATATAACTATTACTTATTGGAAAAGTAGTAATAAAGCTTTAGATAAGATTGCTAAAAATAGTTTTGATGCCATACTTTTATTTGGTGGAGAAGAAGCAGTAAAAAATTATAAGAATGGTCTATCTGTTAATACTCAGCTTTATTCATTTGGCCCCAAAATAAGCTTTGGCATTATATGTGAAGGTTTAAATAATGATGAATTAAGAGAAGCTGCAAGAGGTTTCGCTGATGATATAGTTTTTTGGGAGCAAAGAGCATGTACAAGCTGTCAAAATATATTTATAGAAAACGGTGACGGCGATAATGTTAAAAATTTTATTCAATATTTATATGAGGCTTTAGAAGAAAAAGGAGAAGAATTTCCTCAAAATCAATTGGATATAGATTCTGCTGTTGAGATAAGAAAGAAAAGGGAACTTGCAAAGTGGGAAGAGTTTAACAATAGGGCATTGGTGCTTGAAGGTAAAAATGCAAATCATACTATAATTATGGAAGAGAAAAATAATATTGTCGACTCGCCGTTGAACAGAACTATATATGTTAATGTAGTTAATAGTTATAAGGATATTTTAGATGGAAACATACAACTTTTAAAATACTATATGTCTACATTAGCTATAGCATGTAATGGTGGAGTACAGAATATAATTGAAGATTTTATTGATTTTGGAATAATGAGGTTTTGCAAACCAGGATCTATGAGTAAAAGTGAGGATGATTCTTTACCTCATGATGGAATTCATATTACTAATTTACTTGTGAGATTTATAAATAAAGAAAATATTGATATAGATGATTTAGGACTTGAATATGTTGAGGAGCATAAAAAAGAAAATATGTTACTTTGGAGGTTAAATTCTCTTATTAACGATGCTATAAAATCACCATTTTACAAAGAATTTTATAAAGATATATCTCTACCACTAAAAAGTTTACAGGATTTTAGAAACCTTCCTATACTCGAAAAGAAACATATTTACGAAAATAGTGTAGATAAAAGTATGGATATGATTACAGGAAATATGGAAAGTTCTTATGTTTTTTCAGCTGGGGGAACTACAGGTAAAATGAAATATGTAGCTTATTCTAGTAAGGAATTTGAGGAATCGAAAAAAGTGTTTGGAGAGGGTTTTAGAGCTGTTGGGATAAATGAAAATGATTTTGCAGTTAATTACATGAAAGCTGGTGCCCTTTGGACTGCTTTCCCAGCAGTAAATGAGGGGTTAGAGGAAACTGGTTGTAAAATACTATCTTTAACAGCTAACCAACCTGAGAAGGAAACTATAGAATATCTAAAAAAATTTAAGCCTAATGTACTTATAAGTCTTCCAGGAAATATCGTACTTTTAGCTCAAGAAGTAGAAAAATTAAATGAGGATGTTAAATTAGAAAAAATATTTTATGCAGGGGAGCATATGTCCCCAAAAGCACAAGAATATGTGAAAAAAATATTTGGTGCAAAGAAGATAGCATCTTTTGGATATGCAGCAGTAGAAATTGGACCAATAGGATTTCAGTGTGAATGCTGCAAGGGAACTGAGCATCATGTTATGGATGAATGGTGTTATGTAGAAAAAGATGAAAATGGAGATGCAATTGTAACAACCTTAAGTAGATATCTTAATCCTATAATAAGATATAGACTTGGAGATAGTATTCAGTGGATTGATGAACCATGCTCCTGCGGCAGAACTTCAAAGAAATTTAAACTATTGTCAAGAACTGATGATCTTATAAGATTTAATGTATCAGATATATATATAAATGATGTGCATAAAGCATTAAAGAACATTAGTGAAATATCACCTTTCTTCCAAGTAGTAGTTGATAATGTAGATGAAATGAGAAATGTAACATTTAAAATAGAAACAAAGGATAAAGATATGGTTTTAAAAGGAGATATATTAAAAGATAAAATAGTAACTTCTTTAAAAAGTAATATTAGAAGCTTAGGAATAGATTATGAAAAGAATTTAATTAAAGATTTAAAAGTTGAACTATTACCGCCCTTTGGGATAGAAAGAGTGGGACGTACAGGGAAGATAAGAAGAATAGTGGATAGAAGAGTTAGTATATAATTCACAGTGCACAATGCACANNGAACAGTGTTCTCCAGAAAAGCTAAATCAGTTTTTAGTATCATATATTGGGCAGATAGTTGATATTTCAATAAAAAATATTTTTAAATATTATTGTAATACCAATTTGATAAATATATTATTATGCCCAATCATATTCATGTAACTATGGTGATAAAATTAAGTAATACTAAAAGAACTTGCGAACAATGTTCGCCCCTACA
>NZ_DKLM01000046.1 GCF_002455975.1 Clostridium sp. UBA6640 | reverse complement strand
AATTTTTGTTATGAAAATTAAAGTCGTGAATAAGTTAAATTTTAATTGTGGAACTCTATATAGGGTGTATGATTTAATATAAGGAAGAAATTTGTATTTGGTAAAAAGTAAAAATTATGGTATTATATAATATAGAAAAAGAGGTTTTATTATGAGAAAAGCAATATTTGGAGGAACCTTTGATCCAATTCATAACGGTCATATGCATATTGCTTATGAAGCATTATATAACTTAAATTTAGATTTAATTATTTTCATGCCTAGTGGAAATCCGCCACATAAGACTCAAAGAAAAGTTACAGAAGGTAAAATAAGATATGAAATTGTAGAATCTGTAATTAAGGATGAAGCAAGATTTGATATAAGTGATTATGAAATAAATAGTAATGAATTAAGTTATACATATAAAACTTTAAAACATTTTAATGATCTAGAGCCTAATACTGAGTGGTTTTTTATAACTGGTGCGGACAGTTTAATTGATTTAGAAAGATGGAGAAATGTTAAAGGTATATTAGAAAATTGTACCCTTATAGTTTTTACAAGACCAGGATATAGTCTTGAAGAAATAAAAAAACAAAAGAAAAATATTGAAGAAAAATATAATACAGATATTATATTTTTAAATATGCCTGTAATCGATATTTCCTCTACAGTAATTAAAAAGAAAATAAGTGAAAATAAAAATGTAAAATATCTTCTTCCTTATGAGCCTTACAAAATTATTGAAAAGCTTAACTTGTACAAATAAAGGAAGTGAAAAAATGTTAATAGAAGATGACATAAAAAAATATCTTGAAAAGTGTTTGAAGCCATCAAGATATGTTCATACTCTAGGTGTTGTAGAGGTTGCTGAAAAATTGGCAATACAGTATAATGCGGATGCTAAAAAGGCAAGAATAGCAGCACTATTACATGATGCAGCAAAAAATATGAACATTGATGAGCTTATAAGAATTTCAAAGGAAAATAATCATGAAATAGATGAGGATTATTATAATTCACCTCAGTTATTACATGGTGTTGTCGGAGCATATATAGCTAAAAATACCTTTGGTATTGAAGATGGTGATATATTGGATGCTATTATATATCATACTACAGGAAGGGCTAATATGTGTTTACTAGAAAAGATAATATATGTATCAGACTATATCGAAGCTTCAAGGAATTTTCAAGGAGTTGAATCTTTAAGAGAAATTGCATATAAGGATTTAGATGAAGCTGTTATTGAATGCTCCGAAAACACTATAAGATATATATTATCTAAAAAACTTTTATTACATAAGAATACAATAGAAGCTAGAAATTATTTACTAATTCAGAGGTAGTGGGTGTTTAAATATGGGAGAAAACAAAAAACGCGATAATGAATCTGTAAGAAAAAATAAAAGGAAAAGAAAAAAGTCATCTATTTTATTGAGAGTTCTATTTATAATTTTACTAATAGGAGTCTTATTATCTGGTGGAGTATATACTTATTTATCTAGTTTTGATAATAATGCTATAGAACTTAAAAAATCTGGTGCTAATAAAGGAAATAAGAATGGTACTTTATCTAGTGATGGCTCTGTTAATTTTCTCGTAATGGGATTAGATTTGGGATCTGGTGATGAAAATGATAAATACGATCCAAAGAGAACAGATAGCATAATGTTAGTGCATTATAATGGAAAGGAAAAGAAATACGATGTTATTTCAATTCCTAGAGATACAAAGGTAACTATTGATGGGCAAGAGCAAAAAATAAACGCTGCTCATGCAATAGGTGGCGTTCAATATTTAGTTGACTCCGTAGAAGAATTATTAAATATTACCATAGACTATTATGTAAAGGCGGATACTATAGCTTTTAGGGAATTTATTGATGCAATAGGTGGGGTAGATGTAGTAATAGAAAGAAATATGTATTATGACGACCCTACACAGGATTTGCACATATACTTTGAAGCTAGCACAGAACCACAGCATTTAGATGGGAAAGATGCAGAGAAATTTGTAAGGTGGAGAAAAAATAATGATGAAACTGGACTTGTAGAAGGAGATGTTGGAAGGATAAAAGAACAACAAAAATTCTTTAAAACCTTACTAGCGAAAATACAAAGTCCAAGTATAATACCTAAGCTTCCGAATGTATTATCAGTTTTTCCAAAATATATAGAGACTAATTTAAGTGCATTAAATATAATGGACTATGGATTAGGTCTAGCTAATACATCTAAAGAAAAGATAAATTTTCACATAATTGGTGGGGAACCTGTATATATAAATGGAATATCTTATTTTATTTCTACACCAGAATCAAATGGTGAAATTTTATCAATATTAAACAATGAAAAACAAGTAGGGTCTAATGATGGAAAGCAAATAGAAGGGTTTAAAAAAGATAATATTAGAATTAACATACTAAATTCTACAGCTAAAGATGGATTAGCAGGAAACTTTGGTGAAAATATAGCTAAAAAAGGTTATAGCCAATATACTACAGGGAATGCTAATGAGAATAGACAAACTTCTAAGATTAAGATATATGGATTAAAAGAAGATGCTGTAGAAGTTATTAAAAAAGATTTCAATATAGACGATGTAGAGTATATGTCTGATTATAATGAAAACTTTGAAATAGAAGTTATATTGGGTGAGGATAGGGATTTTGTTTATTAAGCATATATTTATATGCTAATATATAAACAACTTTGAGGAGGTTTTAACATGAAAAAACAAATAATAAGCACAACAAAGGCTCCAGCAGCTATAGGACCATATTCACAAGCTATTAAGGCAGGAAATATGGTTTATACGTCAGGTCAATTGCCAATAAATACGGCAACTGGCGAACTTATAAACGATGATATAAAGAAAGCAACAGCGCAATCATTAGATAACGTTAAGGCTATTTTAGAAGAAGCTGGAACATCAATGGATAAAGTTGTTAAAACTTTAGTATTACTAAAGGATATGAATGACTTTGCTGCAATGAATGAAGTATATGCTACATATTTTGTAGAGAATCCACCAGCAAGATCTTGTTTCCAAGTAGCAAGCTTACCAAAAGATGCTCTAGTTGAAATTGAAGTTGTGGCTATAGCTGAATAATTATTAAACCTCGAGTAAATACTCGAGGTTTTTAACCTAAAAAATAAATTTTTTAATAGCAACTTTAATCAATGGAGAATTGACGATTGACAATGGACAATTATGGATACTTCTCTTTTATAAGAGAAGTTTTAAATTGATTTCTTTTCAGGTGACACAGTCACCTGTATTAAAAAATCTATTAAAGAAATTGGTTTGATTAAAACTAATTTCTATCATAATTGTCAATTGTCCATTCTCAATTCTCAATTACATAAATATAAGCTAAAACAATTTGCTAACACAATTTTATGAGTATATAAATTAAATTAGGAGTGGTATATATATAAATAAACTACTCTAAAATTTAGTGTATGTCCGAATAAAAGTTACAGTTCACAACTTTTAGATTAATGCACAATTAAGGAGGAAATTATTTTTGACTAGTAATATAAAATTGCTAGTGATTATGGCGAACACTGCTTACCGCTACAGAATAAATTCTAAATTTCTCAGAAATTGCTGAGAAATATCCATAATTGTGAATTGTGCACTGTGAATTGTGAATTGTGCACTGTGAATTGTGAATTGAATTTTAGTCCATATACTAATAAGTACTGATTATTTTCAGTAATAGATTAATTTTAAAAGTGGTACATCTATACAAGTGGAGGTGAAATATGAATAACAATTTAATATATAAGGTATTAGAATGCGGAGAAGGAATGAAACTCAGAGAATATATGAAAGATGTTTTGGAGCTTTCTGGAAGATTTACTAAAAATGCTGGTCTTAATAAAAGAATATATGTTAATAAAAGTATTGCTAAATTGAATCATAAGCTAAATAAAGGAGATATTATTGAAGTTCAAGTTACTAAAGATGAAAGTCAGAATATTATTCCAGAAAAAATAGAGATAGATGTAGTATATGAAGATTGCGATTTGTTAGTAGTTAATAAACAACCTAATATGATAGTTCACCCTACAAAAAGCTATCCTACAGGAACTCTTTCAAATGGTATACTTTATTACTTTAAAGAAAAAGGGGAAAATTGTATAGTAAGATTAGTTAGTAGGCTGGATATGGATACTTCTGGTCTTATAATGATAGGTAAAAATCAATTTGCCCATATGAATTTAGCTAAAAGTATGGAAAATAACTTAATCACTAAAAGTTATTTAGCTATTGTTCATGGAATAATAGAAGAAGACAGTGGTACTATTGATGCTCCTATAGGTAGACCTACAGAAGAGAGTATTAAAAGAGAAGTGATAAGTGATGGACAAAAGAGCATAACTCATTTTAAAGTAATAAAGCGATATAAAAATGCTACATTAGTGGAACTAACCTTAGAAACAGGAAGAACTCATCAAATAAGAGTTCATTTAAGCTATATAAAACACCCTATTTATGGTGATAGTTTATATGGTATAGAAGAGAATCAGTACATAAAAAGGCAAGCGCTTCACGCTTATAAGCTTATAATACCTCATCCTCGAACAGGTGAAATGTTAAATTTAGAGAGCAAATTACCAGAAGATATGGAAAGTCTCTTAGGCAAATTGAAGGATGAGAATTAGAGGTTAACTATAGATAAACTACTCTAAAATTTAATGTATGTCTGAATATAAGTTACAATTTGATATATTAATTCACAATGCACA
>NZ_DKLM01000168.1 GCF_002455975.1 Clostridium sp. UBA6640 | reverse complement strand
ACTTTTTCCACTACCAGTACTTCCTATAAAGGAAATTGTCTCTCCCTTTTTCGCTGTAAAAGATATATTTTTAAGTACAGGTTCTTCTCCACCTGGATAAGCAAAGGTAACATTGTTGAATTCTACTAATCCTCTAATTTCTGTATCCTTCACTCCATTTTCTGGACTTTTTATAAGGGGATCTGCTTCTAATAATTCTTGAATCCTCTCTGCTGAAACCTGCGCTTTAGGATACATAACGAATACCATTGAAAATAGCATCATAGAAAACATAGCATGGAATAAATAATCTATAAAGGCAACCAATTGGCCAACTTGAAGAGTTCCTATATTTACCATTTTACTTGAAATCCAAAGTATTGCTAAAATACCTATATTTAATAATAGAAAGAAGGTAGGTTGTGAAACTGCCATAAGTTTATGCAGTTTTTTGGAGATATCTGTATAGTCTTCATTGGTTTTCCCAAATCTTTCTCTTTCATAATCATCGTTACCAAAAGCCCTGATTACTCTTATCCCTGTTAAATTTTCTCTAGATATACGATTTAATTTGTCTAATCTCTTCTGCTGAGTTTGTGACATAGGATGAGATTTTTTAGCTATAATAACTACTCCTATTATTATAAAAGGTATTGTTACTGCTAAAACTACAGACAATGGTAAACTTGTTTTAAGAATCATTACTAAGCTTACAGTAAACATAACTGGTGTAATTAATGCTATTCTAAGCAGGGTATTAGTAAATAGTAATAATTGAAAGGCATCATTAGTAGTTCTAGTGATCATTGAAGATACTCCAAATCTATCATATTCACTATGAGAAAACTCCTGTGTTTTTCTAAAAATATCATTTCTCATATCTCTAGTTATGCTAGTGGATATCTTTGCAGAACAATACCCAAGTAATATAGTACCCATAACTCCAATTATGGATATGGCTACAAGTATAAGCCCCTTTTCTTTTATATAAGCTATATCACTATTAGCTATACCCACATCAATGATTTTAGCCATTATTGTTGGAATACCTAATTCAACTAATGCAAAACCAAAAACTGATATTATATTTATCATAATAAACAGTTNNATTATGTTCTCTAACTCCTTTCATCATATGTTTAAAATTATTCTTAATATGAGCCTACTGATTTATGGTATAAAGTATATTATATACCATGACTTTTTAATGTCCACACATATTTTAAAAAAATTTTGCACTTCTTATATATAATTTTTCTATTTATCTTTAAATATATACCCCCATATCATTAGTTTTTACCAATGATATGGGGGGTATATATTTAAACTACCTAAAGGGCTAATTTATCACTAATAACTATGTATTTAAATATTTTAATCAAACTAATTTCTTTNNGAAGCCCTTTAGGGTTCCCCTGAGGTGCAGCATAACTGTGAGCGACACCAATAACTAGTTATTAATATGAAGGGACTATAGCTGCTAGTTTCTTTATAAGAAATTGCTACGTAACTTCAAAAATGAAATTAATTAAAAACTTCTTTTATAAAATAAGAGAAGTATCAATAATCCTCAATTGTATAAGTGAGCCTTTGATATAAGACTCTTCTTTTCTTATAGTTTAATTTCTTTTATTATAGTTTTAAAATTTATATTGAATGCCCAAAATATAAATTTTATTTTCTTATTTTCTTTGATTATGCACACCATTATCCTGAAAATTTAAGCTTCCCCATTTACACATTTCTTCTAGAATAGGCATAAGAGATAATCCTTTTTCTGATAAAAAATATTCTACTTTTGGTGGAACTTGATGATATTCTTTACGAATTATAATATCGTCAGATTCAAGCTCCTTTAGTTGGCTGCTTAACATTTTATGAGTAATACCTTTAACAGATTTCTTTAGTTCTCCATAACGCATAACTTTACATTTAGATAGCCAAAACATTATAACCATCTTCCACTTACCACCAATTATAGATAATGTATATTCAAATGGTGCTGAGTGCACTTCTATTTTTTCATCCACTTCATTACTCTCCTTTTGGTTAGTATCTTACATTAAAGTGCATACTATATTTTTGTTATTATTTATATGATAATATATTTAAAAGTATTTTGTAAAATAATTCATATTATGAAAGGAGATTATATTATGAACAAATTTGTGGAAATAAAGCCTGAAGAGTTAAATAAAAGCCCATTTCAACTTATCAGTAAAGATTGGATGCTAGTAACTGCTGAAAAAGATAATAAGGTAAATACAATGACTGCATCCTGGGGTGGCTTTGGTGTTATGTGGGGTAAAAATGTAGCCTATATTGTTATAAGACCTCAGCGTTTCACTAAAGAATTTGTAGATAACTCTGATACTTTTTCACTAACATTTTTTAATGAAAGCTTTAGAAAACAACTAAGCTATCTTGGAACTGTATCTGGAAGAGACGAAGACAAACTATCTAAGTGTAATTTAACAGTTGAACATTCAGATAATACTCCATATTTTGAGGAGGCAAACCTTGCAATTATATGTAAAAAACTATACACTCAAGATTTTAAACCTGAATGCTTTATCGCAAGCGAACTAGATGAAAAATGGTACCCTGAAAAGGATTATCATACGATATATATAGCTGAAGTAGAGAAAGTTCTTATAAAAGAATAGTTAAAAAGCGCTACACAAGCTTTACTTGTGTAGCACTTTTTAAAATCAATTAGTTGACTAATCAACATCTTATGAGTAATACCTTTAGTAGATTTCTTTAGTTCTCCATAACGCATAACTTTACATTTAGATAGCCAAAACATTATAACCATCGTTCACTTAACACCAAGTATAGATAACGTATACTCAAATGGCGCTGAGTATACTTCTATTTTTTCATCCACTTCATTACTCTCCTTTTAGTTAGTATCTTACATTAAAGTGCATACTATCTTTTAATTATTATATATATAATAATTAAAAGATAGTATTTTGTAAAATAATTCATATTATGAAAGGAGATTATATTATGAATAAATTTGCAGAAGTAAAGCCTGAGGAGTTAAATAAAAGCCCATTTCAACTTATCGGTAAAGATTGGATGCTAGTAACTGCTGAAAAAGATAATAAAGTAAATACAATGACTGCAGCTTGGGGTGGCTTTGGTGTTATGTGGGGTAAAAATGTAGCCTATATTGTTATAAGACCTCAGAATTTCACCAAAGAATTTGTAGATAACTCTGACACTTTTTCTCTAACATTCTTTGATAAAAACTTTAAAAAGCAATTAGGTTATCTTGGAACTGTATCTGGTAGAGATGAAGATAAGATTTCTAAATGTAATTTAACAATTCAGCATTCAGATAATACTCCATATTTTGAGGAGGCAAACCTTGCAATTATATGTAAAAAACTATATGTTCAAGGTTTTAAACCTGAATGCTTTATCGCAAGCGAACTAGATGAAAAATGGTATCCTGAAAAAGATTATCATACAATATATATAGCTGAAGTAGAAAAAGTTCTTATAAAAGAATAATTGAAAAGTGTTACACAAGCTTTACTTGTGTAACACTCTTTTCAGATATAATATGTTGATTTAAATATATTCTTTATATTGACTATTCCACGATTTCTTCCAATAGTAACTAGTATAAGATTTTTTAAAGCCAACTGCTTCATAAAATCCTATAGCTTCCATATCCGGTTCAACAAAAGCTACCGTAGCTCCTAATTTTCCACAGCGTTTAATTGCTTCAAGCATAGCAGCTTTCCCTAGCCCCATATTTCTAAAATTTGGATCCGCTACTACAGGCTCAACGAATGTAACTTTATTGGTATCGTCATACCACATTCCACAAATTGAAACTAAGCTCTTATCTGATGATTCAATAGTTATTGTAGTATTCCTTCTAAATTTAGTCCATGCATGCATTTTAGCTAAGTCATTAATTTCCTCCATAGGTGGTTCCCCTGGATATTCAAATCCCCTCCATATAAGTCTGCTAATTTTCTCAAAATTATAATCATCTTCAAGAGATTGTATTTTAAAACCATTAGGAATTTTTATTTCAGGAAATGGATATTCAATTAAATATCTCATTTTAATAACAGTATTGTTTTTATCTTTCTCATATCCTTCTTTTTCAATAACATTCTCAAATTCTGTATCAAACTCAGGTATGAGAATATTAATATATGAACTACCATCTTTATTTACTCCGCAAAATACTTTTTCTGCATATGTAAGCATTTGCTTTTTTAAAAATCCATACTGTGGATGTATATCAAAACCCACATATCCATAAAAAGGGCTCTCTAGCCGTACTACTCCAACAATTTCACCATTATCTTCCCATATTCCTATTCTATCTATATTAAACCATTTAATGCAGGGATGACTATGTATAAACTCCCATGATGATTTTAGCCAATTTCCATCTTTATTATCAGTAGCATAATGCTTTGATAAGAAATCTCCAATTAATTTAAAATCCCCCTCATTATTATAATTTCTAAATTTAATTGCCATATAAATTCGCCCTTTCTCTCTACATTATTTCTTCTTCAATTTATTTTAATAATTCTTTATTTAACACTCTCAACATTCTACTTTATCCTTTGTTTTTCTTCTTGCTCCTTATTTTAAGAAAACTTAATGCAAAAATAAAAAACTGTAAAAGAAATTTCTTTTACAGTCTAAAGTACAAATTTATTATGACAATAAAATTAATAATGGATAGATAGAACTACGGCTTTGAATTAAAAAGCACTATACTTCCTCTACATTAATATATTCATCAAATTAAATTACTTCAGTAATGTAAGTTTTCTTCCTAATTGCTAGTTTCATAAAAGAGCAAGCCTATTAAACCTGATTAAAACTCAAGACATATAGTACTCTTTAAGAAATACTTTCTATATTCAAAACAGAAATATTATTAGCAATTAGATTTTTTCATAACTTACATACCCTCACTTTCAATATATTATATTTATATATTACCTAATATTGCTATATTTGTAAAGTTATTATTTGTTTAAGTTTGATAATTTCCATTTCTCAATATGATAACAAAATATTAATCTTCATAAAACCAACCGTCAGTATGTATTGTTGAAAATAAAAAACATGCAATTAAATAATTTCTTTCCTCTTCTTGATAAAGGCAAGTATCATAGCTAAGATTACTAATATAATGCTTACATTTAGCTGTATATTTAAGCTTAGTCCATTTATTAAAGTTTCTAATAAAATAACTATGACCATTGATATTGTCATATTACTAGCTAAAGATTTCTTTTCTATTGCAAGCCAAATTCCAATAATGCCTACTGAAGCTACAATTATAGAAGTTATTACAATCTTCTTTATACCGAATAATATCATTGGAAATGATATTGAGTCATTTAATATAGGTTTTATGCTCTCTGTAATGGAGAATACTCCTGTAACTATTATATATCCTAATATCATAAAAACCGCTGTAAGTATTCATATAGAAAGAAATCTTAAAGATAGTTCCCTTCTACTTATATCTTCTTTTGATACTTTAAAATACATCATTGAAGATAAAGATGTAAATAATAATACCTCTACTCCACGTATAAATTTAAAAATATTTTTATATATTTGCATATCAGGGTTATTCTCAACTTTTGAAACTATAGCCATAAAATATATTAAAATACACAGTCCTATAATAGACATCTTAAATAATTTAAAATAGTATTTTTGCTACTCTTTTATTATTAGATTTAACATACTATCTCCCCTTCACTAATCGATAAGTAAGATATAAAATAATTTTATATCTTACTCACATAATTCTTTATATCTTCTAATAAGATCTGACATCATTTCTTCTGTAATAATAGGTACACCCATATTTTCAAGCATATGCCTTAAAAACTTTATTTTCTTTACTATGTCCTCAGGAGTTCTCTGAAATATAATTGGTGATAGGCATATATTCGTTAACATCATTATAACTTCTGCAATTTCCTCTGGATATTCTGATTTTAATGATCCATCTATTTGTCCCATTTCAACTATATCCCTAATTATTGGAACTACACGATTCATCATTTCTTCCATGTTTCCCAATATAAAGTATTGATCCTTACATTTTGATTTTATAGAAATATCCATTAGTCTACTTTCATCATCATTGATACTGTACATAAACATCATTCTCAGCTTCTCTAATGCAGTTAAATCTTTTTTACTTAAAATAATTCTATTTATTTCAGAACTAACCCTTAAAAATTTTCTATCCAAAACTCCGTGTAAAATTTCTTCCTTTGATTTAAAATGATGATAAATTGCACCTTTACTCATTTGTAATTCATTTATTATGTCTTGTATTGCGTCACCCTTAAACTTCTCTTCCCTATCCAATATTTTTCTAATAAAAAAATACCCCTTATTCAAATTTAAATAATGAGGCATTTTATATAATATTTATTTCTATAATATTTATTCTAAAGGATAAATTACTTTCCAATTTGTTCCTTCCAATTTTTTGCAATAAAAATAAGTATGCTCTGCTCCAACTGTACAAAGAATCCTTTTCTCTTTGTTATCAACTAAAGCCTTTTTTATTCTTTCAATCATAATCTTATTTCTACATATCCAATATAAATCCTCTACCTCTGAATTAACGCCTTCTTGAAAATTATGTTTTTTCTCTGCAATATCATTAAACTCTAAGGAATTTAAGGGGATTTTGCTTCCTTTAGAATATTTCCAAAAATCATCCATTATGGTTTCAAATTCTTTTTCTATAGCTTTAATTTCCTCTTCTGATTTTCCTTGGTAATAATCCATAGTCGTTAAGTCATCTTCAAACCAATCAACTGGGATAAATTTGATCCCCTTCTTTTTACATAAAGGTATTATTAAACGCCTATATTCGCTTGGCCCCAAATACCCATCATATTCATTATTATCACAATACTTTTCCCAATCTTCTGGCCTCACCTCTCCACAAATTACATCTGGATTAAACTTTTCTATAAGCTCTTCCATCCTTTCAAGCGAATAATTAAACTTTTTTCTCATATCATCATCATGAACTGTTCCTAAAATACCCAAAATTGACATAATAAAATACCCCCATATATTTATCTATACTAATCCTATCAATAAATCTACATTGATAGTTTTTATTAGCATGCTACATATTATAATATCAAGATAAATTTACAAACTTCCTAATTCCTTTAAATTCTTTAGTCTAGCCCTATGCTTTCTTGTGGAGTCATACTCCTCCCAATACACTCTTTTTTCATTGTATTGATACCTTGCTTCTTTTTCCTCTGCTGGATAGCCAATGTACACTACCCCTAAAGGTATTACCTTTTCAGGCAGTGACAAAATCTTGCTAACAGGCTTAACAATTGAAGGTACTGGATATACACCAATCCATACTGGTCCTAGCCCTAGTCTTGTAGCACATAGTAGTATATTTTCTATAGCAGCACTACAATCTTGTATCCAATAGTCTTTTGATGGACCACTAAAAGCTAAATCCATATTTCCACAAACCACAATAGCTGCCGGTGCATTATAATTTCCATTGTATAAATTTCCCCTAAATAAATCCATGGTTTCTTTCTTTGTCACAACTACAAACTCCCAAGGTTGTCTATTAGCTGCTGATGGCGCTGCTGTAGCTGCTTTCAGTAAATCTATAATAACTTCTCTCTCAACTTCCTTATCAGCATATTTCCTAATGCTTCTCCTAGCAAATATGCAATCCATTATATTTCCCATAAATTACTCCTTAATTATACCCTTCTCCTTCTATTAAGCTATAAAAAGTACCCACTATCAATTTCAAATAAGAATTTATCTTAGATAATATTTATTTCTTTAATTAACTTGTCTAATAAAAATATTATGAACCTTTTACACACTTATTTTAAATTTATATTAAAAAACACCATAAAATTCATTATTGAACAATACGGTATTTTGAATCCATTTATTTTTCCATATCTTCATTTATAGCCATCTCTAGCCCAGGTGATCCTATTGGCACTTTATTATTGTCTACTATTAATTTATCATTTTCATCATCTGCACATAAAGATTTTTTAAAAATTAAACTTACTATCAAAAATATAGATGAAGCTATTGCTATACACATCCATGCTTCTATTTCATCAAACAAAAACCCAAATAACATCTGACCTAAAGGCATAGCAGCCATAGATATAGATGACATCACAGTTCCGACTCTCCCCATAATCTCTAAAGGGACTTCCTGCTGAAACATAGTTCCTAATGCTATATTTCCAATAGATATTATTAACCCTATCATGAAGATAATTATTATTAAGCTTATATATGGTATCAAATTACTGCTAAATAGATTCAAATAAAATGTTGATGGTATTATGGCCATGACTGCAATTAATATGGATGTAATAAAAATATCTAAAAAGATTATTTTGCCTATGGTAATTTTCTTTGTTACTTTATTTATTACAAATGTAGCAACCATCATTGATGCCACAAAAAAACATTGTAACATTCCATATTGATAATCAGTTATTTTTAATATCTGCTTCGAAATAAATGCTAATCCTATGGAGCTTATAGGTGGAACAGCAAAATTAACTATACATGCTAAAACAATTATATTTGCTATAATTTTTTTATCTTTTATAAATTTAATACCTTGAGAAAAATCATATACAAAGGTATTTATATTAATTTTTTCAGGTTTATTATTTACTTTAGGTATGTTTATAAACATTTCACTTATAGAAGATAATATAAAACTTATAGAATTTACAATTAAGACTACAGACATCCCATAAATTCCAAATATAAAACCTGCTACCGCTGGAGCAATTAAATTTCCTATACTCATTACAAGAGAATTTATTCCGTTAGCTCCTGCCAATTCTTCTTTTTCCACAATGCTTGGCAATACAGTATTAATAGCAGGTTGAAATAGTAATGATATAAATGAAAGTAAAACTGCAAGTACATATATACTTCCTAAAGATAATTCTCCATTAACTATGTACAGTACTGCATATATTCCAATTATTATTCCGCTAAGCATATCTAAATAAACTATTACTTTTTTTCTATCTATCCAATCTATAATAACCCCTGCTATTGGTCCTAAAATAAGTTTCGGAATTAATGTTATAGATAAAACGGATGCAAATTTAGTTGCTGAACCTGTTATTTTTAATACATACAATGACAGTGCGAATCCCTGCATCTCACTTCCTATAAGTGATACAAGCTTTCCTAACATTAATAAAAGGAAATCTTTTTGTTTTAATAGCTTAAAATTCATAGTTCTCTCTCCCCTTTAATATTCTTTAATCCATATTTTTTTCATACCATATTGTAAATTATAGTTTATAAGTAATAATTTTACACCAATTGTATCATTTTCCGTTGTATAAGTAAATTGACTTCGATTATATTAGCATATTGTTTATATAAGATAAAACAACATAAATTTATCAATATGAATAGCTTGAATCTATTTTATACTTGTTATAAGTTAAAATATTTTTTATAAGTGAAACTATTTTTATAGAAGTCATCGTCTAATGATTGTAAAAGGCATAAATAAAATACCTTGATGTGGAGGTGAACAACATTGGACTTATTAATACATAAGGCGAGAAAGGGAGATCAAGAAGCCTTTATTAAACTGATGGAAATAAATAAACAGGCTATGTATAAGACGGCAAAGGCTATTCTTAAAAATGATGAGGATGTGGCTGATGCTATGCAGGAAACAATACTTGCTTGCTACACCAATATTAATAAATTAGAAAAGAGCAAGTATTTTAAAACCTGGCTTATAAAAATTCTTATTAATAAATGTAATGACATAATGAGGAAAAACAAAAATATCTTATGTGTAGCTGAAGTTAAGGAAGGTAGCTACTGTGATGATTTTACTGAAAATATTAATTTAAGAGAAAGCTTTAATCACTTAGGTAAAAACTATGACCTATTGATGACCCTCTATTATATCCATGAATTTAATATAAGAGAAATTAGCAATATGTTAGATTTAAATGAAAATACAGTGAAAACTAGATTATCTCGTGGACGAGAATATTTTAAGAATGCTTATTTAAAGTATGATGAAGGAGGTCTTACCTATGAACAAAGGTCAGGTAGATAAGGAAATAAGAAAAAAGCTAGAAAAAGACGTAATTATTCCTGACATAGTTAATGAAAAAATTAACACCGCTTACGATATTATACGAAATATTGATGTGAAAGGTAAGGATAATGACATGAAGAAAAAAACTATTATAAAATATGTGTCTTGCACCGCTGCATGTGCTTTGCTAATAATTGGACTTGGATTTGGATTAGGTAATACAGCCTTAGCTGATAAGATACCTTTTATCGAAAATGTATTCAACTTGTTTCGTTCTGATTCCAGCTTAAATTATAAAGAGAATTTTGCCAAGGGTAATCAAGGGGATTATGCTGAGACTGTAAATGTTAATTCAAGCAATAAGGATATTGATATAACTATTCAAGACATCTATTGCGATGGAAACAGTATTTTTACTACCTATATTGCAGAAGTTAAAAATAACAAATTTAGTGACTCTGAAACTCTTACATTAGATAGACCAAGCATAAAAATTAATGGTAAAAAAATAGATATGATGGATACTCTTATTTTAAAAAGATTGGAAAATAACACCTTTGTGGGAATGCATTATTTAAGTTTAATGTATTATGATGGAGATATTACTGACAAACTTAATGTGGATATTAATATTTCAAAAATTATTGGTTCATACAATGCCTATTTAAAAGGCACAGTAACCAATGCAAAGATAAAAGGAAATTGGAGCTTTAATTTGGATGTTAAAAATGATACAAGCAGAAATAACATATTTGAACCAAATATAGAGAACAATGGAGTAATCTTAAAGAAGGTTAGTATAACTCCTGGAACTACTGAAATTGAAGTAGATATTCCTCATAGCATGGGACCAAGTGCCTACATGCTAGCTCATGATAGCGCAGGCAATAAACTCTCTCCCGTTCTTGGTCAGGGTTTCCCTAGTGAAATTGGTACTTTACAACATAAGGTATTTGAAAGTTCTACTGAAGACATAGAGTATATTATAATTAAAATTGTTGATAAGAGTACTCAAGATTTAACTCAATTAGCAGAATTCAAAGTTGATTTAAAATAACTAAACTTAAAATCTATTATAAATTAAAGTAGGAAGCTTTGCTTTTACGTAGGCTCTCCTACTTTAATGAAACTTTCCCATATGGTAATTACTTTTGTAATATTATAATGTAATTATTAAAGTCACTCAATTATGAAAAATCAAAAAACTCCCTTAGCGAAATTCTATCCTCTATGTTATACTATTAGTGAGCAAAGATAGATTTTTAATTTAATATCAGAAAATTCTATCTTATCAAATTAATACATTAAACTAAAGAATAAATTATGCTATACAGAAAAAATAAAAATATATTTTATGCATAGCCGATGAGACAATAAAATTGATTAATTGATCTCTTGTAAAACAAACATAAAGGGTAATAATTTTAATTTATATTTTATTTGGGGGTAATTTAAAATGATTTCAAATGATATGGTCAAACTTGGAAAAAGACGCTCTATTATACGTGATATTTTCGAATATGGAAAAATTAGATCAAAGGAAATAGGAGCGGAAAATGTATATGATTTTAGTTTAGGAAATCCTAGCATTCCAGCACCAGATTGTGTAAAAGAAACTATTATAGACTTACTAGAAAAAGAAAATTCTATGGTTTTACATGGTTACACATCAGCTCAAGGGGATGTTAATGTTAGAAAAACAATTTCAGATTTTATTAATAGCAAATATGATACAACATTATGTGCTGATAATATATATATGACTGTTGGAGCAGCAGCATCTCTTACTATATCTTTAAAAGCATTGGCTGTTCCTGGAGATGAATTTATTGTTTTCACTCCATTTTTCCCTGAATATCGTACTTTCATTGAAAGTGCTGGTGGAAAGCTTGTTGCAGTTCCATCCAATGAAGATGATTTTCAAATTGATATAGCAAAATTCACTGAAGCAATAACACCGAAGACTAAAGCAGTTGTTTTTAACTCTCCTAACAATCCTTCAGGAGTAGTTATATCTAAAGAAAATATCCTTGCACTTTGCAAAACACTTAAGGAAAAATCAGAAGAATATGGTCATCCTATATATTTAATTTCAGATGAACCTTATCGTGAATTAGTATATGATGATGTTGAAGTTCCATACCTAACAAAATACTATGACAATACCTTAGTTTGTTATTCCTTTAGTAAATCTCTTTCATTACCAGGAGAAAGAATAGGATATATTGTTGTATCTAATGAGATGGAAGATGCAGCAGATGTATATGCTGCAGTATGTGGTGCAGGAAGAGCACTTGGATATGTATGTGCTCCAAGTTTATTCCAACGAGTTATTGCAAAATGTATTGGTCAAACTTCTGATATCACTGTTTATAAGAAAAATAGAGATTTACTTTATAATGGCTTAACAGAATTAGGTTACCAATGCATAAAACCAGATGGAGCATTTTATCTATTTGTTAAATCAATGGAGCCAGATGCTAATGTCTTCTGTGAAAATGCAAAAAAACATGAATTATTGTTAGTTCCTTCTGATGACTTTGGATGTCCAGGTTATGTAAGAATTTCTTACTGTGTCAGCACTGAACAAATTATTAATTCTATGCCAGCTTTCGAAAAGCTTGCAAAAGAATATAAATAACATAGTTAATATAAAAAATAACCGCCTGATAATTAATAAAAATTACTGGGCGGTTTTATTGTTATATGCATTTCTTTAAAAAGATTAACTGCTTATTTCTCATATCTAAAGATAAATTTATAATTATATTTCCTAATATCATTAGCCATGAAGTTATTTTAAACTCAATCACTAAAAATATTACTGTACTTAGGTTTACTAAGCTGAAAAGTAATTTAGACCTAGTTTTCATATATAAAAACTTTCCTATAAAAGAATTTGCATCTTTTAAGACAATATATAATAATATATATTTGATCGATATAGCAATAACCCTTATATATACTATTTCTATATTATAGTTTAATAAATTTAAAACTTCTAAAAGTGCTAAATATGTGATTCCCATGATGATAATATTCCTAGAGCCGCACATATAATAACCAACTTTTCTATAATTCTTAATTAATTTAAATTTTTCATTTCCATATTCATTTAGAAGCTTCAATTTTTTTCCTATTACTAAAGTTCCTAAGTATGTAGCAACTACAGTACCAGCAGGAACACATGCTACTAAAACATATAAAATAACCTGTGGTTTTATATATTTAAAGCTCCATGAATTAGCATATCCTTCAAATTCTTTTATAAAGCTATACCCTATAAGCTTAGAGAAATATATATCTATAAATATCATTAATATACAAGCAAAAATACTACAATAGACAATATCATCAATAATTTCACTATCTTTCTCTATAAATACACTGCACATAAGTCCAAGTATCATGCTTTGACTCATCCAAATGCCTGCTCCGATATCCCCTATTACTAATATTATAATTGTCAATGATGTTATTGCTGATAATGCTGTATATTTAAATCCACATTTTAAATATATAAGACTAATAATTAAAGGAACCATTACATCTAGATACAGTGAATATCCAATACCAGTCCCTATAGCTATCACGCTTAACACCACAAACAACGCAGATAACATAGCTGCTTCCACCATGTCTTTTGTTTTAAACATTTACTCACCTTTTTTCTATAAACTATAGTTTTTCTTAAGAGAATTTAATGATTTAATTTTTTGCACATTTTATAAGAATTGTTTTCTGTTATTATACAAAGATTTATAACCTAAATTTAAAGATAAAAACACAGTTATACAAACAGAAGTACAGATTGCAATCATAATAGCTATTTGGTACATAATAGCTGTGGTAGGCACTGTACCAGATAATATTTGTCCTGTCATCATTCCAGGTAAAAAGATTATTCCCATTCCTACCATGGAATTTAGTGTAGGGATTAAGGCAGTTTCTAAAGCATTATTAGCAAAAGGCTTCAAAATATCTTTAGGTTCTACTCCTAAATTGAGTAAAGTATTAATTTTATTTTTTTCTTTGTTTATGGAATCCATAAAGGCTTTTATTCCAATGTTTATTCCAGTCATAGCGTTCCCAATTATCATACCAGCTAGTGGTATAGTATATTGAGGATTAAATATAGATTTATTAACCACTATAGCCACAAAGAAAAATAGAACAAAAAGCCCTGAAAATGTTAGAGAAGCCCCTATTGCAATTTTAAAATTATGATTTAAGTCCCTTCTGCTTTTAATTACTCTATGAATAGAAAATGTTATCATAAGTACCAAGAAAATTATAGTAAATATAGGCCTAGGATTGCTAAACATATATTGAAGTATATAGCCCACAATCACAAGTTGAACTGACATTCTTAAACTTGCAACTAAAAGAAGTTTTGTTTTATTAACTTTTGATTTTTTCATTATTAGTAACACAATAATTAGTAATAAGTAAATAAGTGAAAACTGGAAAATACTCAGTGTAACTATGGATTCCATCTATTACTCTCCTTTACAATTTCAACTTTATTTTCACAAAACTCTTCAACAATATCTTTATCGTGGCTTACAACTACCATATCAATATTTTTTTCTTTACAGAAGTTTATAATATTTTTCATCACTTTACGGCTGCTTTTTTCGTCTAGAGCTGAAGTTGGCTCATCTAATAATATAACCTTAGGACATAATGATAAGAAAATAGATATATAAACCCTTTGGCGCTCTCCACCAGAAAGGGTAGATGCATTTTGATCTAAAGAAACATTTACATAACAAAGTTCAGTGATGTAACTAATATACTCTTTCTCAGGCATAGGTACTTGCCTTAAAGAATAAAAAGTTTTAAAGTTGTCTAAAATGCTCTCATCAAAAAGAAAAGGTTCTTGAGAAACTAAGCTTACCTCACGTCTTAAAGCAATAGGATCGTATTCTTCTATTTGTTTACCGTTATATAGCAGCTGTCCAGATGCTGGACTTATAGAATTATTTAACAACTTTAAAAAAGTGCTTTTACCACTTCCACTTTCTCCAACAATAAAATTAATTTTGCCTTTTTCAATTTTTACGTTATCATAAGTTAAGTTATGCTCATAAATAAGATTATTTGCTTGAAATAATTGTTCAGTCAATACTTCACCTTCCTTCATTTATATTAAAGTTAATACTAAATCTAATATATAGGCTAGTCTTAATACATAAAAAACATTAACTCTATATTTTATTATTGAAATAAATCTATTATTATAATCAATTATACAATCTAAGATTTCTAAGTTAATTATTTATCCCAATATGAAGGTCGAATTAATGATATTGGCAGCTTTGTATTAGAATCTCCCTTGGCAGAATTAATCTGAGCCTGCGTAATAAATATACTATTTGTGAGATCAGCCCCTCTTATATCAGTATCTCTCAAATCAGCACCAATAAGATCTGCACCACTTAAATCCACTCCTCTAAGATCGGCTGCAATAAGAAATGCTCCTCTCAAATCTTCTCCTTTTAGATTAACTTTCTTAAGGTCTGATCCAATAAGATTTAACCTTCCAACAATTGTATTCTTACGTTTTAAAGTAGTTTTTTGTCCTTTACAAGCTTTAACTCTCACAAGTTCACTAGTCTTTGAAAGTATAACATTAACTTTATTTCTGTGTGATACTATATCTAGTTCTATGAGAGAATCAGCATCTAAATTAGTAATCCCCATAGTTTCACTTATCATGCAGCTAATTTCCTCTTTTATACAGCTATCACACTGCACCCTTAGTGCTTCTGTTAGATACCATAGCATTTCATGAAGCTGTCTCATAACCAAAAACACATCAAACATTTGCTTTGCAGTTTTAGGATTATTTCTCCAATCACGGCCCTCATATGTAACCTGAGCAACTTTTTGTCCTGCTCCAAAACATTCATAAG
The DNA here is from genome assembly GCF_002455975.1 of Clostridium sp. UBA6640. GTDB lineage: Bacteria > Bacillota > Clostridia > Clostridiales > Clostridiaceae > Clostridium_J. The sequence continues at coordinate 56,578 of NZ_DKLM01000168.1, read as the reverse complement.
TAGTGCATCCTTTAAGTCCCTTTTCTCTAAGATCTTTATGTACAGCACATTTAAAATCAGATTGCAAATTTATACAAGGTTTACCTGCATCTTTATCTATTGGAAACCCCTCAGAAGCTGAAAAATACAATGCAACGCAGCAAAACCCAAAACATTTTTCACAATCAACTCTCAAACCTTCATATGATTCCTTATCATACTTACCCTCATCTTTATATGACATACTTATTGTCACCCCATATTCTCAAAATATAAATAATTTTACCATCTAAATTATATCATAGCCTTATATACGTCTCTCATTTTATGTGTTTCTATATCTGCTAATCTTGTTGGAATGGGAATATGACTTTCTTTAGTTACTAAACTCTTTATAATTTGTGTTGAAGTTTCTAAATCTATATAATTACCAAGGGATAAGAAAATAGGCTTTACATCTTTATGCGTTCTTAATACACGTCCATAAATCTCACCATGAATAACTATATCTGTATATGCACCTTCTATATTTTCAGGCATTATAAAATCTGTGTTATCGACTTTATAATAACTTTTTGCTACACCAATTGTAGGTTTATTTAGATATATTCCTGCATGAGTAGCTATTCCCATATGCCTTGGATGTAAATATCCATTACCATCAAAAATATATAAATCAGGCTTTCTCTGTAATTTCTGAGCTGTTTCTAATACAAGTGGAAGCTCTCTAAATGCCAAACAACCTGGAATATATGGAAATTCTATTTTCCCAACTGAATGTACATTTTCAATTACTTCTTTTGTAACCGAATCTATTACAACAATACAGCACACTGCATGTTCATAATCACCTTTTTTCCAATATGCAAGGTCTATTCCTGCAACTTTTGATATGGATTCAATTTCAATTTTAGAATTTATTATTATCTTTTCACTTAACTTTTCTTGAATATCAATGCACTGTTCCTCGCTATAAATTTTATTTTTAATTATCTCATTCATAATTCTTACCCCTAACCTCTATTATTGTCACCATTAAATCTTCTATAGATCGTCTTATTATAAATTATATTACTCTATTCATATATGATAATATATCTCGTATCTATATTCGTGTATTTGCTATTGTATATTTAGTTTCTATATTTGATTTAATTTACTATCAGTCAAATTTTATTACATTACCTCCTAAAAAATGAAACTTATTTTCTACTAAAGATCCACTTTATGTGCCTGCTTTTGCTACAAGTATCTGACTTTGTGTTTTTATGTTTGTATTTTGTAGTGTTTTTTCAATGTACAAAAATAATGAACCAGCCTATTTAATTTCAGCTGATTCATTTCATCTTTTTACTGCGTTATTAAAATTCTTTAACCATTATGGCTTCATACTCATACTTCATCTAAATCATCTTTTATCCTTGAAAACTCTTTTTTATATATTATTTCCCCCAATACACCATATTACTAGGTATTACTTTTTCAAAATCATCTATTAGAAATCCTTGCCAACCTTCTGGGATATACTCTTCATGTAAGCCTAGCTCAGGATGGAATGAATAAAATATTTTTTTATCAAAGTCAATATAAAATACCGGTAGAATTTCTCTAATATCATCTTCTGGTTTCTTTGTTAATTGAAATAACTGATAATAATCGCTCAATTCCTCATAACTTACTTTATATTTTGTTATTTTATCTTTATACACACTATATTGTCGCTTTGCTAAAATATCAAATCTTATTCTCTCATCTTCAAGCGGATTTATGTCATATCCTATTATTTCAAATACTTCTTCTAATTTTTTTAAATCTAGAATCCATAATTCTTTATCTGAGACATAATATTGGTGTTCTCCATTATATTTAATCAAAACAACTACATTATCATAATGTACTAGTTCTAAATACATACAGCTCCTCCTATTTTTCTAATATTTTAGTACTATACTTTTTTTAATCTAGTTTAGTATAGATATGTAAATCTTATTAGATAAATTTAAATAAATCTTAGATTTATCAGCAATTTTAATTGCATCCCATTCAACATTGTCATCTAAATATATCTTCACATTAGTCATACTATTACTTTCTTTGCACGTAACCATCAGATTCATTTTATGCAATACTTCATTCCAATTAAAAAGCTGATATATTTGTTTATTTATATCTTCACCTTCTATATCTGTACATATAAACTTTCTTTTTATTGTATTTACATAGTAATGCATACTATCTACATTATCTCTGATATTACTTGTAATATACCAAGCCAACATCAATTCTTCATTTGTTGCTTCCTTTATTTTTTCAATATCATTCTCAAAACTATAGCCCATAGCTTCCCATAATTTTTTAAATTCATCTAGTGAAAATATAATTGGTATATACATATACTTATCTTTAAAGCAATACTTTATATTAGGAAGACACAATATATTCTTCCCTGAACGTCTAACTATTATATTGCTTTGATTTGATTTATCACCATAATTCAACTTTAATTCTATATCTGAATCTACGTCTTCAGATGTTACTAAGTTGTCTACATAGTCATTATAAATCATAATATCATCATATTTTATATTAATTCTTTCATCATATATATTACCACTTAAAACTATCTCCATTTAAATAATCCCCTAATTAGTTAATTAACTACTTTACAATATCTATAACATAGTGCATTTCATCCTCATAAACATTATCATATCCAATTTTGCAATAAAATACATTTCCCCATCCATCATTCTCTGAAACTGTTGAAAATTTTATCTTATTAATACTTGGCAATTCTATATTATTTTTATTTAGTAAATTTACTATGTTCATCACATGATGTAATGTTATATCGCTCTCAAAATTCTTATATAAGTTTTCTCTCCCAACATTCAAGACTTCTAAAAATACGTCTGTTAAAAGTTGTTGTTCTTCTTCACCTATATCTTCATCATAATCTAAATCATAAGAAAGAGTATCATTATTTAATTCTTCTGGTAATAATAACATTATTTTTGTTTCCCATAATTCCATTTTAGAACAATTCGTAAACTCCAACAAATCAACAATAAATGTATCAAAATCAGTTACAATATGAAACTTATTAATTACTTTCAATAAACATTCCAACGCAAATATAAATCTTCCTCTTATGGATACATTATTAAAATTTAAATTTTCCATTTTATCCTCCAAATTGTTATTTTTCTCTAAATGAAATACTATTTATTAAATTATATTTATTACATCTAAGCATACTCAAATTATCTTGGTAGATTTTTTCCCTTCCTATATAGAAATTTAAGTTTGGGCATTCTATTTTGTTTTTTTCTAAGTATTCTTCAATACTTAATATATCTTCTAATACGCTGTATACCTATACTCTGTATATAAATTTCCTAAACAAATTCTAAATAATCTCTCAATAATATTAGCTATGATCTTCTTTTTTTCATCATTAATATCATGTAATTCATACCTTTCAATGTTTTTTGAATTACGTTTGAGAGTATGAATATTAGCTTCCCAGCAATCAAAATCCTTTGTAAATCCCCATAATATTTCTATAAATGTAGCAACTTTTTTACTTCTTATATTCCACTCCGAACACAACTTTTCTAAGCACGTTATACTATAAGCTATTTCTTCATACATAGTTAAATCTTTAAAATCTTCTTTTTTATGCATCTTTCTACTCCTATTAATGTAGTATTCTCCACTAATCTTTCTATACTTTCTTCTGCTTCAATCATATTGCTTTTAAAACTTTATAACTAATATAAATTTTATATTCTAAGTGCCCTTTCAATAATAAATTAATACCAAATATCTTATCTATACCTTATGTAATGATTCTTATAATTTTCAAAAACACTTCTGAAACTAACCGAAAGCTTTTTTATATTTAGTCTTGAAAATATTTATATACTATATTATCTAAAATTTCATTTCCCTTTTCATTTTCTGATAAATAATCAATAAAAAATTGATTTACTGTTTCATTTTTAAAATCGCTTAAATAATTAAATAGTACATCCAAATCATTATTATTTTTCCATTGATCTAACTGTGCTTTGCAGATTCTACTGATCTCATCTATAAATTCACAGTTCTTATCCTCTCTCAATAATTCTACTATGAAATTTCTTTCATCTACATTACCACTATTTAATCTATTTATTATTTCCTCTTGATTTAGTTCACTCCTATATAGTTCTTGTTTAGCAGTTCTAAAATCTTCTATTGAGTTTCCTACCTCATCATATAACATTGACCAAAATTCCCAATAAGCAATAGATCTATAATTAAAGTTATACTTATTTTTTTCAACATTTTCATTAACATAATTATTATTGTTATTAGAGCTAATAGTAAAATACTTCGAATTATAAGGAATTACACTTCCATAGTCATCCTCAATCTTAAATAATGTATATTCCTTAATTCCACCATTTAAAGTGAATTCTCCTGCGTATACTATATAACTTTTATTAATCGTTAATGCAGGCTTTTTACCATTATTTATACATTTTACTTTCAATTACATCACCTCATTTTATTAGATACAAAATTTCATCTAAATCTATTATTCAAAATAAATCTTTTGAATTTGCTCTTAATTTTTTAGGCTTAGGTACTTTCAATTTACACTCAATGGAATATTTAGCTAAATACATCAAATTATTGTTGGATTATAATCAAAAACACTCCCAAGTGTTATACACTTTATTTCCAATATTGCACTTTCATTAGTTAGATAAAAACCTATATCATTCTCCCTAGATACATAACTCTTACCTTCTTTATAGTTATGTGCCATTCTTAATAAGCTTGTCCCTAACCCTAAAAAAGCATTTTTACTCAATTTAAATATGACATCACATCTAGATGTAATTTCTTTTTCATTCTCGTACACCTTAATTTTGGCAATATTATTGAAGCCAATATTGTGTATTTCATAATATTCATCTTCCCATTCTAAATCTATTAATACTTCTAATTGAGATTTATTTTTCTCTTCTTTTTTACATACTTTACTTATTGAATTTTCTTTTAAAGTTCCATACTCTTTTCCATAGAAATATAGTTCTGAACTATCAGGTGTTAAGAAAAATCCCATTGATTGATTTGTACAACTTGGCCCTAGTGGCTCTACTCTAATATCATAACCTTCTGGCAATCCCTCTTTACATCTTATTGCTGATACTGCAAATCCAATCATGGCCTCTTTACTTAATTCTAAGCTAACTTTATACTTTTTAGTTATATCCTTAGTTATATTTAAAATTTCAATTTGTCCAATATTATCATTTTCAATTTCATAGCATTCTTCATCTACCTTATCTAATGATATTATTTGATATCTCTCTCCTTTTAAATCATCTGACATACTTACAACCTCCATTATTTATTTTTATAAAAAATAGTAGTTTTTATAGGTTTTCCTTTTTTCTGTGGTATATAATCTGAAATATTTATGATGCTCCCTTGAGAATCAACATATATATGTCTATCAAATTTCATATTACCTTTAGGAGTTTACACCTCTAAATTCCAATGATTTAAATCTCCCTGAGAAAAACCTTCTCCGATATCTCTTCTTAAAATCACTTTATAATCTTCACCAACAATTTGTTTCATGTATGGCTCCATATTTCCAGTTACCTTATTTAACTTAGTTTGTATTGGTGCATCTTTTAATTGATTTAATATATCATTTGCTATAGGGTCAGCTGGCCCCTTTGAAGTAAAGTTAAATTTATTTTTAGTTACCTAATCAACATTTTCTGCACCACTCAATAATTGCTTTTCAGTGCTACTTACTCCCTTTGCTCAGAGTCTGTCTTATTATTTCGTGGTGATATAGTTGAGTGTTTTCAAGCTCTCCTACTATTTTATCACTAAAAAATAATGAACTAGCCTACTTGTTTTTCAGCTAGTTCATTTAGTACTTCTCTTACTGCATTATTTATATTATACATTTAGCATTTTCTTTATCTTATATTCATTTTATTAATTCTTATAAAATACTCTTTAATGCAGTAAGTATTAATATTTTTTGCAGTTAAATTACTATAACATAGTAATTGTCTATTGGAATTAATTTAGATTCCAATAGGGATTATCTTCATGTCCATCTAATTCTTTAACAATATATGAAATCATATCTCTTATATTATCATTCTCTTCTGTTTCTAAAGAACTTTTAATATATCTATATACATTACCTAGCCCTAACATCCCTATTATTCCTGTAATTCCTTCTAAAAAATCCATTGTTCTAAATGTCCAGACTTTCTTTATCCACATCTCTACTCTTTTTTTCATTTGATTATCTAGCTGGTCATACACATGCCATTGTCTTAAAGATAATTCATATAATGCATCTGTAATTTCTTCAACTCTCTCGGAATTTTTATCATTCTCAGCATAATTTAGCACATCATTAAACCAATTATATATGCTATTTTTATCCATATGATCTGGTAAATCATCTATTTTAGTTAAATCCATTTTTTCTTCTCGATTTACTTTCATTGCTTCAGACAATTCTTCGCTTTAATATATTTATCTTCAAGTTCCTTAAATTCTTTTGATTCAGCAAGCAATTGATTTATTGCCAAAATATCTTTCATGAAATTATTTGTAGTGTCAAGTATTGTATTAAATAATTCATCTTTAGAAATACTCTCGCACCAAAAAAGTTCACTTCTTCTCTTAGGCAAATTTACTATGAATTTCTCAATATGCATTTCCTTTTCTGCTTTAATCTCGCTAATTAACACTTCTTCATTATTTAACTTAAACTCAAGCCATATACTATCGCTATCAGATAGTTCTATCGCAACAAATGAACTTTCTTTTAATTGTATTAAAGCATCATTTAATCTCTTAAACCATGTAATTAAAAACTCACCACTAAATGGAATATCCTTATCGACAAATCCCTCTTTCGTGTTATTGAATATCAGCTGAATTTGTCCCATAACAGTATTCACATCTGATTCAAATTCCATTATATTATTTAATTTAAAAATTCTATTCTTTTCGTCCTCAAGGATTTCATAATTTATTAAGAACATCTAACCCCTCCTAAAATCCAAAATTCAACCAAGTCAATTTAAAATCACCATATGCTGAATGGAATACTCCATTTTCTAAATAAACTACAATACTTTCACCGAAAACTTCAACTGTATGTTCACTACTAATAAACCTTCGTGACAATACTTTGTTACCAGAAATCCCATTTGCCATAAAAGTCCAAAAGGAAGGGAGCATGAACGCCTCCGTTAAAATCATAATTAGTTAAGTAAGATAACAAGCTGCTCATGAATCCGTTTGATCTCTTTGACCAAATCAAAGCACCGACTTTTAGTAGTTTCTGGTATCGACTTATTCAAATGTTTCCGGTATCGTATATTATCAAAAGAAGGGATAAGTTATGACAGAACAAGAATTACTGACTATGTTTATTCAACAACGGGTCAATATGTTACTTGCTACTCTCAATAAAACAAAGTCTAAGAAATCTGTACAGGATCATGAAATAATTTTACAGGCGGAACTTTTTATTGATAACTTACCAGGAAAAGGTATGGTGCTGGAGCAAAATTATATTCAGTAATTTACCGATTTGCTAACTCTAGAAGAATCGTACCTTTATCAGCAAGAAGTTCTAAATTATGAAGTTTTTAAACACCATTTTAAATAGCAATTAGATCACAGCAAATGCATTAAAGCTTCTACATTTACTGTGCCACTATTCAAATTTCTAATAATTTTATTTTAGTCAGACAATCATACTAATGATCAGTGCTTACACAAATTTTTTTACATATAATTTCTCCAACCAATGGCCACGCTGATATTCTAAAAATATAAAATTCCCCATCTTCAACAATTTCTACGTCCTGAATAAAGTATTTGTAATCCATACTGCCATCTGCATTTTTCCCTTTACTATAAGTCCTATCATGCTTTAATGAAATCTCAAAGCACTGTTTGAAATCACATGTAACTTCACCTATATCATCTTTTCCGCTAAATGCGATAGTTGCATTTTCAAACCAATCATCGATATGAATAGATTCAATCGTAGTATCAATGACACCAAGTTCTATCATTTTCTTTTCTAATACATGCATTTTATCTCTCCTTTATTATCTAGGCATATGTCCATTAGGACCATTAGAAAGAACAATATTGTCGTTAATTCCATCTCCATCTAATATGTGTATATGAGGATATTTAGTTACTTTATCAGCTGGTTCAATCCTGATGCGGTAATTTCCATTACTATCTTTAGTATGAACAAACCTACCATCTGTACTGCCACTATACGCACATCCGTCTGGCAATGCTTGTTTGAGCTGTTCGGGTGTAAGTTTACTCAATTTCTCTGGCATCATATTATCAAGCTTCCCTGCCCCCTCTAAACCAAAATTAAATTTATTTTTAGAATCACTCAATAATTGCTTTTCAGGGTTACTTACTCCCTTTGCTCAGAGTCTGTATTACTATTTCTGGGTGGTATAGTTGAGTACTTTCAAGCCCTCCTACTATTTTATCACTAAAAAAGTAATGAACTAGCTTACTTATCTTTCAGCTAGTTCATTCAATAATTCTTACACTTTAGCATTAATGTTATTCCTTTGCTTATTGCTATTATTAATTACATTTAGTATTTTACATCATCATTATATAGTTAGTTAATTAACTTTTAAGTTTTCCTTACCACGAACTATCTAAAATTTCAATTGGTATAGCCATTGATGGGATACCAATACTTGAAATCTCTTCTGAAAAATTATAAATAAAACTATTTGAGTAACTTGATATTTCGTCGAAGAAGCTAATTAAATATCCACTTCTAGTCTTTCTAAAATCTGCTATTCCCAATTCTTTTAAAACTATTGCTGTTTTTCTACCATTTTGGCCGAATACAAACAACTCATTTATATAATTATTATACTCCATATTATTAGGTTTTAAAGTCAAGTATAACTGATTAAGTTTATATTGAAAATTATCTAATTGGGCTATTAAACTAAATTTATTTTTTTCAATAATCATACTATCTAGATCAATTTTGCCATTAAAATTATGTAGTTTATTTTTTATATCATCATATGTTTTTAGCTTATTTTCTACCATTTTAGCACATTTACTTATTTCAAGTATGATAAGATCCATAATATAATCCTCAATCTCTATATCTTTACAAATATTTTCAAATAATACTTCAATATTTGTATCATTATCATTCTCCTGTATGAACATCCTTATCTCAAATTTATGTTCACAATATACGGTTTTAAAAATTAATACCTTAAAATTTAATAAGCTTGTAGAATTACTTTCCTTTATACATTTTAAATATTGATTATCACACTTATTAATCTCATTAATTAATGTTATTTTCTCAAAATCTATTTGTTTCATTTTATCCCCCGATTGCTGTAGAATATCTTTATTACTTTAAAATACTAGTATGAACTAGCCTACTTATTTTTCAGCTAGTTCATTTACTCTATTCTTACTGCATTATTAACATTATACATTGTACTGCTGAAGTTACTATAGCAGCACTTAATAGCAATATTATGCAATTATTTGAATTATAATTTTGCATCTAAATTATAAATTTATTCTATTTCTAGTTCAAGTGATCCTTTCACTTCTATATTTGTATTAACGCCTATTTCAATATCATTTTCAAATTCAACTACAATATCATTACCCAAATCTTTAATGCTACATATTATAACATCACTGTCCTCTATTTCTTTTACTAGTCCTATTGCAGTGATGTTTGAAGAGTTCTTAATAAGTTGAATAAATCCAGCTTTATCATCATCTACTACTTTATATTCTGTTACTAAATCTATTTTTATATTTCCTTTTAAAATGTCCCCCTTTTTTCTCTTGATTGAAGCGCTATTATTTTCTAAATATTCATCGTACTCTATAAAATGCACATATCCTACTGTTCTGGAACTATCAATTTTAACTCTAGCCCATCTTTCATAGCCATATCCATATATTTCTTCAATCTCAAAACTTTCCATGACTAATCTCCTTATTGTAATTTATTAAATGATTTTGGATCACTCAGCATCATTGATTGAATTTTTCCATCTTTAAATATAATAACAACGTCTTTTTTAGGTTTTGCTACTCCTTCTAAAGTGTAATTATCAATCCTATGATTTCCTCTGGTTTCAGCTTACGGTGGTTTTACACTCCTTCTTATCTTAACTTTTAAAGATATTTTATTGCAATAAAAAAAGATTAATGCTCCAATTACTAAAACATTAACCCTCTAAAATTCTCTTATTGCCTTTAAATCTCATATTTTAAAATGTATTAGATTATTCATTTAACCAATTTTATTGGTTAATCTAATTTATACTTTTATTTTTTAGAGCTTTAGGGCCTTTTTAACTTATTGACTGCATTATTTAAGTTATGCATTCAAATTTATAATATACTCCTTATAAATCATAATTTATTTTAATAACTCCCATAAACGCTCTCTGATTTTGCTTAAAGGCTCATTTAGCTTTTGTCTTCCATTAAAATCATCTTTCCAAATATAGAACTCTGACAATCCACCTCTTGCTGGATATAAATTTTTATAATCTCTTTGTATTTCTATAAATTCTTCTTCGAAATTACTGATATCTATACTATAAATATTTTCAATAATGCGATTTATTATTTTTTTTTCATTATTAATAGTATTATCTCCATACTTATCAACAATCAAAAGCAACTCTTCAAATAATTGTTTTAATTCATAAATACTTTCACTTTTGCTCATTTTATTTTCTCCTTACTTTAACGGTGCCTTACTTATTACTTCAACATTTAACTTCCAAGGTTCTTGTATAAACGCCTGAATAATATCCTCTCCACCTAAATATACTCCACCTTGATATCCAACTTGGCCTTCATATATTGTTGTTCCTTTAGGAATCTTTATTGCATAAGTTGATTCTAATGGAGAAGTACCTGTTAATACTCCTGTTTTAGGGTCTATTCATTGGGTTTTAACAGCTGAATCTATTCGGACTTTAACTGCTGATTCTGTTACTTCTCCCCTTGCAACAGAGCCTGTATTACTTTTTCTTAGTGGTGGACTTTAGTATTTTCAATGTATACCACTATTTTATCACTATAAAAAACAATAAACTAACCTACTTATATTTCAGCTAGTTCATTTTGCCTATTTTATAGATTTTATATCACATACTCATATCCTTTAACTAATTTTTCAACGATATCTTTATTAAAATCATCAAGATCATTATAACAATTTAATTTTTCTTTCTTAAATCCTAATTTTAAGAGGGTTGCAATAGCTAAATGTCCAATTGTATATACACCCATTAAAACATATGAACTTTTTCTGTACTCACTTACCTCAATTAATCTACTTATTATTTTTTCTGTTTTATATTGAAGTTTAACTATTTCTTTCATAGTATTACTAAGTACAAAAATATTATTTATTTCTAGAAATTCCTGTAATTCTTCATTTACATAATTTCCTTGCTGAATTTTCTTTATTATTTGATTAATGCTCATTACTTTCTTCCCTCCTTGAATATATTAAGTATATATTCTCGTTCTTTCCTATAGTTCTCCCATAATTGTGCTGATACATCTTTTAATCCTAGTTCATCTGCAATTTTAATTTCTTTCATATATGCACGTAATTCCTTTATAACTCTAGGATTTTGTTCATACAATTGCCTAATCTCTGGCAATCCACTAGCTACATCATCTAAATTATTAGTTTCAGAACAAATCTCAAAAAGTAATCAAAACACAGCCATCTCAAAACTGTTTTATGGCTGTGTTTTTAATATTTATGAAGCATAAATTATTTTATTTGGGTATAAGTCATGTGGATTATTCTTATTATGTCTTAGTATCTTAGATACAGCTGTTAGATAGTAAAACTCTGGAATAGATATGTCTGTATCTATTTTTTTATATTCACCTGTTAATTTATTAAATTCAACTTTTCCTAGATTTTCTTCATCAGGTCCGAATCCATAAATTGCCGTGTTCTTATCTTCACTAATTTTTATGATTAAAACATAAGTCCCCATATTTTCACTCCAATTGTTTAAAAATATTTTCAGCTTATTAAACATTGATTTTTATTTAAAATTTATATACTACTATTCATCATTTCCTATCTACTATTTTTACAGTTAAATAAAATCGCGTATGAGTTACTTTATATTGTTTCTATATGCCTATTTCTCTTATAGATTTGAAACCCATAACAGTTCTAAAAATCCGATTTTAAACTCAAAATATAATCTATTCTACTCTTTGTAGCATAACTTGTTTCTACAACGCTATAATTTTTTTCTTTTAAAAGTTTTTTACAAATTATAATATCCTCTTTCAATTGTTCAACATCATTTTGATTAATGTCTTCATTAAACTCGTTTATATCAAGATATTCATTTAGCTTTTCAAATATAAAATCAGCAATTTCTTCTGTTTTAAAGCTTTCTATAGCTATCAAAGTATGGTAACAAGTTTTACTAAATAAGCTATAATTCAAACTTCTCCAATCTTCTTCTAATATTCTTGCAGCGGCTTGCGAAGAGTTATAACCGTCTTCTTCCATATATTCTTCAAAGCTAAAAACCACTGAGTCTTTAATCTCTTCATAATTTATATTATTCATCCTATAATTCCTTTCTATAATTAATTATTTATTTCATGCTTTTAACATAAATGTTTAACCTTATGTTAGGATGTTTTCTTCTAAATTCAAGTATTAAATTAGAACAACTTTGGCAACAAGGTAACTCTGGATATAGATTTATTGTTTCAGAAATATTATGGTCTTTTATCTGTGAAACAATATCCTCAAGTATCTTTAGTTTAGTATCATAGGCTGTATTCCTACAAATTTGTAAAATTTATTTAATCTCTAAATTATCTGCATTCTCATTTATTTTACATATATCAAATATTGTATCCTAAGTAATTCGCTATTTGATAATCACTATATGATAATATAATGTTTGAAATCTCCAATAATTCTTTGATGTATATATCAAGCAAATACAAACTGTAAATAGAATTTAATCGAGTATTACTAAAAAAAAGAGCTTCATCAGGAAAACTTTTTTTACTCGTTGCTATTATCTCATTTTTTGCTCCAATAAAAGATTCAAACCAACCATTGGTCGTTTTATAAAAACAAATGGAGTGTTCTTTCAATTGCTCCTTCTCACATACGTAATCTTCAGAAATAAATAATTCTGACATTTTTATTTTTAATGATTCTAAATTACTTATCTGACATCCTGAATTTCTGCTTTGAATAATATATTTATCAAAAAAGTACCTTCTTATAACATGTAAAAATAGATGATCTATGGCATCACTTTTATTTTCAAACTTCTTTAATATTCCTATATCTGGTACATTTCTTCGTTCCAACCGTATAAAGCAAAAAGCCCATTCATTATTTATTATATTAATGCTATAATGATTTTCTAACGGCACAGATAAATCTTCTCTGTCGTCATAATAAATTTTATCGTCATAATCAACTAAAGTTAAGTGTTCTTCTGATAACAATTTCTTTGCTAATTCTAAATCCATAGTTTAATTTACATCCTTTCTAGTAAGATATTATTCTTATATACCCTTCATCAATCAATGTCTGAACTATTGCTTTAACAGAGTTTCCCAAAGAATCAATTATTTTGATATCAGATCCATATCACTAACTTCATCATTTGTTATATCTGATACTGCTTTGCCTGCAACTCCCATTGCTCCCACTGTCATTCCACCAACAAAGGTTGCTTTTGCTACTGCTGCTGCAGTAATACCTACAGATGCCAGTGCTCCTGCCACCGCTGGTATTGCAGTACCACCTGTAAGTACTACTGCTGCAGTAACTGTTGCAACCACTGCAACTACTGCCAAACCTGCAAGAACATTTTTAGCTAGTTTTCCCAAGCTAAACTTTTTCTTTTCTTCTTTTTTCTCTTCTGGCTTTTGAACTGCCTTTGGTTCATCTTTAAATGGAGGATATATAGACTATAAAAAACAGCCAATAGCTCACTACGTTCTCCTAACGCCGCTATTGGCTGCTTTTATTGGACATCTTGCTTTGTCTCTGCCCAAGGAACTCGCAGAATAGGTAACTTTTTATTTCTTTCCGGACTTAAATAGTTTAATATGGATGCTGTTGCTTATTTAGTAAACTCAACTCACTTTTAAGAATAGTTGCCCTTTTAATATAGCAAAACAGATACGTAATAATATTATTTATTTTCTTGCAAATATTTATCTAAAGTTTTTCTTGTACAACTCCCATTTTTAGGTAATAAACCAAATGTTTTGTATGCCCAAATAACTTCTCTTTGAACTTGACCTCCGTCATTTTCATTCATAATATCATAATAGAACTCTACATTAAATTTTCCATCAGCATTAATAGAGAAACTCATTTGCTCCCATAAAGGCTGACTATTTTTTTCAAAACAAGAATACAAATCTAATAATAGTATATTTAATTCTGAAAGCAACTCATTATATATAGTTTGAGATACTCCATAAACTTCTGGAATATTATGTGACTTAACTATGTTTCCATTTTTTAATTCTTTAAAATAGAAAACAGATGATATACTCATTTTCCCTTTTTCTATTTCTCCTAAATAACATATTTGACTCCATTGTACTGGAATCATAGATATAATATGTTTTCCAATCTTCATATATAATTCATCTAATTCTATTTCCATTGCTATCATCCTTTCTATGGATTCATTCTAATTTGAGTAAATTTTTCACCATCACATACTCTATATTTTAAATTTCGTATAGTTCATCAATTTCTTTTACTATTTTATCATCTAAGCCTGATGGTGCACCCTTGCCTAGAAATGATATAACACTGCAGCCTTGAAGATAATAATCGCAAGCTCATGAGTAATTTTATAAGGTTTTTAATAATTAGATCCTTATTTAAATCTTTCAAATAAATAACCCATGCCTTTTAAAGCATGGGCTATTATTTAGTTACTATTTTTCTTTTTTTTAATTTCTGACTACATAATACTATAGAACAACTCACTAAATTTACTAGAATATTATATATAAATGCTAATCTTCAAATCCTCTTTCTTCATAAACAACGCCTCTAGTCGGCAATGTATACATAAACCACACCACTAATAATCTATAAAGTAGAAATTTCAAACATATCAATTTTAGAGTGGTCAATATTGGAATTGCTGCTACTCAATGTCACAAGATAAGTACATTTTAGCTTACTAACAAATTTCGCATTCAAA
Organism: Clostridium sp. UBA6640; assembly: GCF_002455975.1. Classification (GTDB taxonomy): domain Bacteria; phylum Bacillota; class Clostridia; order Clostridiales; family Clostridiaceae; genus Clostridium_J. The sequence goes on along the minus strand of NZ_DKLM01000168.1, from coordinate 41,249 downwards.
AATATATAATTTTCATCGGGATGCAATACTTCTTTATCATTAGGTGTAATTATTTCTATTGTATTTTCATCAACTAAAACAAATATTTCTTCTTTAAATTGAATATCAATGAAATTAATTGAAGCATCATTAAGGTTATGTTTAATTTGCTTCTTATAGCTAAATGCATTTATATTGCACTTTTCATCTTCTATAATCGCTATATATTCATCTGGAAATACTTTTATAACTTTTTGTTTTGTTGACTTTTGATAAAACTTATATAGCCTAGAATATAATGTTTTAACTTCTTTATAATCAATTTTTTGTATTATTTTTTCATCTATATAAATACTATAGAATTCACCCTTATATGTTGATAAAGCTAAGCCATTCTCATTCCATTCGTACAAATTTGAAAAAATTAAATTTTCTAATCCATTATTGAGATAAATCACGTTATATTCATAAGTTTTCAGATCAATATACACCATACACTCGTTGTCTGGACAAAATAGTAAAATTTCTTCATTAACATTATTACTAAAGGAAGAGTATATTGTTATATCATCAAAAACTTCTAATTTTTTTATTAGCTCAAGATTGTTATCAAGTATTAGTATACCGTTATAGTTATCATTAATGATTATTTTATCTGATAAGATTTCGATAAAATATATATCATTATTGTTCTGATTAAATTCTTTTGCCTTTATAATCATATGAGTCTACCTCTAACAAAAATATTTAATTTAGTACTTTTCCATAATAGTTAATTTCATTCTTTTTAATCTGAATTCTAAACTCTCCAACACACTTTTCAATATTACCTACTCCTTGAATTTTTAAGTTTTCCCATTCCATTATTATTCTACCTCTTATATGTTCACAATACATAATAGATAGCCTATATTTGAGAATATTTTTTTAATTTCTCAAAAAAATAATCGCATGCATTGTCTTCATTTTCAAAAGTCCTGATTCCTGATTTCTTTCCTCTTTCACTATAATAAACTTCCCATTTTTCATCATTTTTTACCAAACACAGCTGTTCATTTGGTAAACCACCTTTCAAAATTGAATAGGCATCATCAGGTATTCTCATTTCCTCTAATTTTTTCTGCCTTTCTAAGATTTTCATTATTATTTCATTCTCCTTATTTTACCTGCATTTAATCATAAAATAAAGGCATTGTATACTCTCCAATAACACAATCTAACATTTCTTCTACATTGCTCCCATATTTGATTAAGCACCCATCAGTATAGCCATAAAATTGATTATCTTCTGAGATTAACAGTAGCATGTTTCTATTTTCGGTTTCACCCACTGGGAATATACTTTTTTCCCCTAAAACATCTGAATATTCACTCTGTAAATAATTTAGACCTTCTTTTGATAAGTTTTTTCCTAATGCCTTAATTGGATTAAAATTAATATATCGCATTTCAGAAAATTTAGGATTTTTATTAGGAAAATGAAATTCTAACATTCCATAATATTCAAGAAATCGCCTTACTCTTTCATTGATCTCAAAATTTCTTGATTTATAAAGTAGTTCTATATCTTTCAGTTCTATACTTCTTGATTCATTCCAACCAGCTTCTTTTAATCTTTTTAATGTAATATCTTTCATATACCCCTCCTATTTTCTTACTGGCAAAAAGTTTTAAAAGTAATTTTACAGTTAGCAAATGTTTCTGTATATATTCTCGTATTAAATGACTTTGTATTTAAAAAGATATTTATAATTAAAATCAACTTCTATTTCTTTCCACAAAAATAGAGCCAATGCTTCTTTTATTAGAAATATTGGCTCTATTATTAATTACAATGTATTTTACTTTTGATTATAATTATCTTTAAAGGGATAAACCAGATATTTTGCAGAGTGCTTTAAAACTATTTTTTAGTTTAATTAACTTAAATTTTATGTTTCACTCTGACACCTATCTCCCTACTCACTGGATTATTAATATTATGAATTATACTAAAATGTAAAATTTATTAAAGTTACTATAATAAATATTGAAATCTGTCTTCTGTTAGATTCTATCTAACATCTTATTTATGAATTTAAATTAATCAACCTATTTCTATTGTTTATAATAACTATTTAACATTTCAAAATCAACATATGGATAATTACAAATATTGCTTTCTATGATTTTTTTATTTAAATTAATCCAACTTTTACATTTATCAAGAATAATTGCATCCGTTGTTATGACATTATCTAATGTTTCTAAAATTGCATCAACATTATTAATATTTTCAACTTGTACATCAAAACTAAAACCATTCAATAATTCTAATATTTGTTCCTTTAATCTTCCTGAATTAGACACTGGAGCATCTAAATAGATATTTGCTTTTCCTACTTTATTTTTTTCTAGGATTTCGCCAATCATTATAATTGCTAATTGCGTTTTATCTATCAAACGGTAGGTGCCTCTCAATCCTGCTAAATCTCTAATAGTTCCATCCATACATTTTAATAATACTGAATCTGATAAAGCAACTTCTAAAGTAATTATAGTATTAAATCCATCAATGTTTACAATATTACCTTCTAAATTTTCTTTAACTTCTTTATCTCTTCTAATTTGAATATTATGTTCTGAAGAAATTGCTCTTGTCAAAGCCAGTCTCTGCCTTTCAGATAATAGATAATGGTTGCCTACAAATACAGATGCACTTTTTATGTTATATCCTTGACTTAAAAGGTAATATAAATCATACCCAGCCTTATGCAATTTTTCAATTGATTCATTACTAAATTCTTTTTCATCATTAGGAAAATATCCTCTTCTAACAATTTTACTCATAATTCACCCTTATATAATTCTAATTATTATGATATTTGAATTAGCCCTTCTATTTCTTCCACTTCTTCATTAAGATTAAATAGTAACTTATTTTTCAAAACCATTATATTTCTACATAATTTATAATACTTAAAATCTATTTTACATCTACAACAGTGATTTCATACATCTTTTCAATATCTGTATCTATTGGCACCAATGCATAATAGCTTTGGTCGTTATTTAGTACAAATTGAATTAGCTTCACCTCTGAATTACTCCAATAATTTTTTATACTTGAATAGTATTCCTCCAAGTCTTCCTTATAATCCAATTGTAAGATATAGCCTTTTTCTTCCATTGCAAAAACAATTAAGCTTCCTAAGAGATTTTTTTCCTTATTTTCTTCTTCATATTCCTGTAATAAAAACCATATTTGATCTAGCCCTATAAGCTTTTTGTATTTTTCATAAAAGCTACTATTGTCTAGAACAGTATAATCACTTATTAATTCATTTATAAATGAATGCCACTTTATTGGAATAATTTTCTCTAACTTAGGATTGTTTTCAATTCCTTCTTGTACCAATTCTATTTTCTCGTTATCATTTTCATGACTATACTCACTCATAGGAACTTGCTTAAAATTCATTGCAACCTTATAATGTGCTAAATCATATGGATAATGATTATTTTCTATTAAACTTGTATCATCAAGATCTAATATTTTTGCTAATGCAGCTGTTTCAAAACTCCAGAATCCTACATATCCGTGTTCCTTATGTGCATTTTTCCATTCATAATCATAATGACCCTTAAACCATTCTTTTTCCATGTATTGTTTCATTCTTTTAGATGCTTCGTTTTTATCTTTTTGTGCAAGTTCTATAATTTCTTTTGTTTTCGAATATGGGTTTTCTTTATAATAAATGTTTGTAATTTTTGTCCATTCGATATCACTAGCATATAATAAATAATCAATTACTGAATCTTGAATATTTTCTTTCTCTACTAGCTTAGACAATCTTTCTATATTCTTTTTATCAGTTTCTAGTAATATTCCTAAAGATATCATCCAAAGAAGATTTAAATATCCAATTTTATGTTCACCGTAATTTTCCATACAGGTTATTGTATATTCAAAATCTTGATTTAAATCCTCTATTGGCATTCCAGCGGAATATAATGCACATATCTTTTTTATTTCATATATAGCACTAGTTTGATATATTCCATAAATAATACTTTCATTATCTTTTGGAAATCTCTTAATACCATTTCTTATATCTTCCTCTAACTCTATTATTTCCTCTTTATTTTCTTGTATATATCTTTCTTTATTAGCTATTTGAGTTTCAAAATACTCCAAAGGCTTTAAGTTATCTCGTAACATAAATTGCTCCTCATCCCTTATAAAAAGCATAAAGCTATCTTATTATTTTTAAATGCTAGAATTAAGCATTTCCAGCCATCACCAATATTCTATCATAGAAAAAAAGAGAATTATATGTACAAAAAAGAGTTATCACTTCTTTATCAGAAACAGTAACTCTTTTCATTGTTATAATATATATTTAGTTTTTCTTTTAGTTATAGCTCACCGCATTATTATAATTGTGCAGTAAGTTCATTTACTCCTTATATTTATTTTTGAATAGCATGGAAACATCTTCTATTATGCAGTTGAATACCTATAAGCTTTGCAGTTAAATTTTTCTAAATTAATACATATTGTCATTATATCTTACCACGAATAATCTAAATATAAATCTGGCGCTGACATTGACGGAATAGCAATATTGGATAATTCCTTTGCGAATTTATCAATAAAGCTATTAGTGCATCTTGATGCTTCTTCTAAAAATCTAATTGAATATCCACTTCTCGTTCTAACAAAGCTAGAAATATTTAGCTCAGTTAATATTTTCGCTAAATATTCTCCTTTTTTAGTAAAAACAAATAATTTATTAGTCTCATTACTATATTCTACTTTCCCAGGTTTTAAATTATTATATAAATTATTTATTTTACTTTCAAACTCTTCTAAATTAAACTTATCGACTTGAATATTATTATTTGTAATCATAGTATCAAGTTCTATTGATTTAATCTTTTCCTGAAACTCACTAGTTGTACTCATATGCTCTTCTAACTTGCACCTGACTAATTTAGTTATTATGAATATTTCATTTAGTATAATTTCCATAGCATCATCATCTACTTCTATATTCCTACAAATATTCTCAGCTAATAAACTAATAGTTATGCCATTAACATTTTCTTGTATGAATATTCTAATTCCAAAGTTATACATGTTATAGTTTGCTTTTAAATTTAGACACTTATAATCTTCTGGTTCTAAAAAATTACACTCGCTAATGCATTTAACATATTGAGTCTGGATGTTGTTAATTTCATTTACTAGCACAATATTATTAGAATCTATTTTTCTCATTTTCATCTCTGCTTTCTCTTAAATTTATTTTAATGTATCAATCTGAGCCAGATATGCGGCAATAATATCTAAAATAGTGTATTTTCAGCATTCCTGTATAAATACATTTCATTCTAAAGCATTTAATGATTATCTTTTAGGATTGCTTACACCCTTGAGACATAGTCTGTCTTATTATTTTCATGTGCAGACTTTAGTATTTTCAATGCCTGCTATTATTTTAGCACTCTAAAAAACAATGAACTAGCCTACTTAAATTTCAGCTAGTTCATTTCATCTTTTAATTGCATTATTACAATCACGCAGTTAATATTGTACTACACTTAGTGTTTAATATTATTAGCTTATGTGCATGTATAGCTTTTTTACTGCTCATACATTATTTTGTAGTTGGCTAAAACATTATTTTGAAGCTAGATTATAATTTTTCAGAATCAATTTCATTAATATATTTACTTGAAATAAAATCAGCTAGCCATACCTTATCATTTCCTTGATAGAACTTTACTCCTTCATTCCAAGCTTGTTTTGCGCTAATTTCAAGAATAGTTGGCTTGTTGTCACGACGCTTTCCTACCTTAGATGCTGTATCAATATCAATCGATAGATGAACATATTGCCTTCCTTTTGGTAGCAATCCATTTTCTTTTATCAATGATAAAAACCTTCTCGGCGTTCCATGGTAAAGAATTTCAGGTGGTTCTTTTTCATCTTTTACTATCCTTTGAGGTAATGGATGACCATATAAAGCTCTAATTCTTCCAGATAGTATTTCATGACGTTTTTTTTCTGAACCTTCTATCATATTATTTAAATCTTCTTCTGTCACACTACTCCATCGATTATCTTCCCTTAATGAGGTTAGTAATTGTTCGATTTTTACCCAACCATTCTCATCAAGTTCTAGTTCATATTCCCATGGTGCATGTCTTAATGCATATGATATTTCTTTACTTAGTGGCATGTAATCCATTTTAAATACCCTCTTTTAAAACACCTTCTTCAGCGTCAGTTATTTTGAAATCCTTATCAATAAATTTTCAACTAATTTTTGCAGTCTTTTAAAATTTAATTAAATCCTATTACCATCCACTCGTCTACAATATCCCAAAAATCCAAATTATACTTTGGTAGGGATTTAGATGACCACAATGTAGCTCCATTTTCGGTAAAGTTATTAATATCTATTACTACATATTTACCTACTCCATTACTAAAAAAACCATAAGATGATTTTATATCAATTTTTATTGGTTCTTCTAATTCATCAACAATACTCCATTCGTATTCATCTAAATAAGTAATATTCTCAATAGCATCTAACCCCATACTTCTACTTGGAAAGTAGTAGAAGCCATCATGTATTTCCTCATAAAATTGTTTTACTTTCTCTGGCACTTTACCCCAATCCTTTTTTAATTCTTTTTGCTCGTCAAAGCTTTTCTCTAATGGATTTCCTCCACAATAAAATAAAACTTTTTCAGTTGTTAAGCTTCTTATTGAATATAGTATATAATGTTTACTCCCTAATCTCATAAGTTCGACGTTTTGAAGATGCTCTTTAAAATAAGATATCGTATTTCTCATTTCATAACTTAGTATACTTTCCCAGTACTGAATTAAACATATAACTCTATGTTCTACATCCTTCTGTTCAAATATTTCTACCCAAATATTTGGTATAATGTTTTTATCTATGTCTTTTATACCTACCAATTCAACCTTTATCTCTTTATTTAATGTATATCGATTTAAAAAATCTAGCTTATTTGTATTTTCCAATTCCTATTACCTACCTTTCAAAATATCATCTACAGCTCCACTCTCCCATTTAATATCATTCTTAATTGCATTTAAACTCTTATTGTTTAATAAATTATTATCTGCTGCTTCCTTCATAGCTTTATTATAAGCTATTTGTGTACTTGTAGGTTTAGGCTTAACATTATTAATTGGAGAGCTTCCATTAAAATCTCCTATACCTTCAATAGCAAGTTTATTTCCAAATCTACTGCTGAAGTTATCAGCCATGTTCTTAAATTTATTAATTGCATTTTCTATGCTTTCAAATCCATTGGTTATTCCGCCAAGCACCATCTTTCCACGTAGAGCTTTTACTGCATTAAAAGGTCCAAATATTGCCGTTGAAAGTGCGCCTATAAAGGATTCTCTACCTCCAGCCCACATATAGGCAGATGCACCGCTAACTTCTTTATTTAGTCCATCTGATACTGCCTGGCTTAAAACTGCTGCTGTTCCTGCTATTGCTATCACTCCTACTGTTACCACTGCAACTACTGCAAGTCCTGTAAGAACACCTATTGCTAGTTTTCCAAAACTAAACTTTTTCTTTTTTTCTTTCTTTTCTTCCTGCTTATTTTCCTCTTTCTTCTCTTGTTTTTCTTCTGACTTTTGAGCTGCCTTTGGTTCATCTTTAAATGGAGGATATGTTTCCCTATGTAATATTTAAATACCATATCAATTCTATTAAAGCAGAAATATCGATACTACAGTAGTATCGATATTTCAGTTACAATGATATTTTCTTTTACTCTAGATAAAGGTGAACTAATGCTTCATATCCTATTTTTTTGATATTTCGATACTTGGTTCCCATTCAGATATTACTTCTATTATATAATTCATTGTAATTATAACATAATGTTCTAAATCTAAATAATCATATAATTCATTACTACTCCTTTTTATAAATTTGCCAAATTCACCATCTTGAATTTTATAAATGGTATTAGAAAAATTATTCTTCTTATATTTTAAAATTTCATTTTCATCAAATATTCCTTTTAATGCTATTCCTTCATCCAGCATTCTAAATGCTGATACTATTCCAAAATCAATATTTACAATGTATTCATTGTCTTCAAGTTTGATAATTAAGCCTACTTCCTCACCGTTTTTAACTAATGTTTTATATTTTCCAACTGGTATAGTATTTTTATAAATTTCTTCCCATCGTTCCATTTTTACCCCCAATTTATTACCAATATATTACTTTAAATATTTTTTCTTAGACACTGTTATTTCTAGAGCTGGACTACCTGTTGTACTTCCTTGTCTAGCAATAACTTTTGTCCCATCACTTAATGTACCAACTTTGCCACGTTCATATTGTGTTTGTATACCTTTTATATTTGTAGGATTGAGGCTTTCAAAATCCTTTAAAGTCTTTCTATATCCACCTGCCCTTTCAAAATTTCTTGCAATACCTTTTCCATTTGTCGTTTCAACAGTATCATTAATTGTATCCTCAACAGTTTTACCTGACCTATTAGTCTCAGGACTTCCACTAGAAGAACTATTACTATCTCCACCACTTCCACTATTAAAGCCGTCTTATAAAACATAAGACCAGATGCTGCTATAGAGATTACTCCACCTAAGCATAATACAGGTACCTTAATTCCAGCTTCACTAATAGATACTGATCTGTTAAAATGATATTTTCAAAATCTACCACTATTTTATCACTAAAAAAATAATGAACTAGCTTGCTTATTTTTCAGCTAGTTCATTTTGTCTTTTCAATGCATTATTTAGATTATGCATTCTATACTTATATAGAATTTTATTATTTATATCAATCCCATATCCACCCATTATTATGAAGTTATTTACTTCCTAATTTTGTAGTTAGATATATTATCTTGTATAGTATTTATGAAATCTATCTTTAGACGTTACATTTTCTTGTGACTGACATATCCATTGAAAGAAATCTACATCTTTTTCTGATGACCACTGGTCGTAATCAGTATACACTGGTTTATTATACGTAATATCTTCTTCTACTGTTTCGTCTATTATCAATTTAAACTTCCCTGTCGTATCATTTAAATTAGCCTGATGACATTTATAATTACACTCTGTTAAATAATATAGACGGTTATTAAAGAAAAATATAGGTCCTCTATTAGATTCCATTACTCCGACTATATCATTAATTACTTTAATATAAAACCCTATATCTTTTTTTATTTTATAATTATCATCTACAACCTCTTTATAAGTTATATTATTAATATCATATACACATACAATACTTGTATCATCCATATTTCTAATATTCTTAATGATTTCCATTGTTTTTTATTCACCTACTTATTTATTCTTTTCTATTAGCCATTTTTTAAAGTTTTCTAATAACTTATCTACATTTCCATTTGTTCTCTTAGAACCATCTATTATTTTGCTATAGTCACCCATATATTTATTTTCGAAAAATTCGAAACTACCTCCCAATGGGTCTCCATCGTATCTTTTTATATTTACTTCATATATATATTCTTTCAATGCATCTGGAGTTAAATTCTTATATTTTACCCCTAAATCTCTTCGCGCTTGATGCATTGCTTGTGCAACTTCTTTTTCGCCTAAACCATTAGCTCTAAGTTCTACTTCATAATTACTCAAGTTTTTTACAGCATTCTCGTATTCTTGCCTCAATGGATGACTTTTTATCGACCCACCTATTTCTTCTATTAAATCATCTATTTGATTCATCGAAAGTTTTTCAGGGTTACTTACCCCCTCTAAACCAGAATTAGATGTATTTTGGGAATCACTAACAATTGCTTTTCAGGGTTACTTCCACTCTTAGTGCCACCCCCAGTACCACTCTTAACATTATTCTTATATGCACTTTTGATGTGTGGAGAAATTGATGAAATTGTTATTAGTGCAGTGTACATAAATTCTGAAAATAATGCTCCTGACTTATATTGTTCTAATCCTTGCCTTGCGCTAGGTATACGTCCATCCATAAACTCTCTTAAATTATAGTACGTATAGCTAAATGTTCCGCCTATATGCATTGTTTTAAAAAAAGCTCCCATAATCTGTGAAGATGTAGGTATTTGGCCTAAAAGTCCTGCTCCTGCAACTGGTATCATAAATGGTGAAAGCAAGGCTCCACATAAAGCACCTACAAAAGTATCTTTGAACCCCTTGCCCATATATACATCCACATCACTAACTTCTCCATTTACTCCATCTGATACTGCTTGGCCTAAAACTGCTGCTGTTCCTGCCATTGCCGCACATGTTCCAACTACTGTTGCTACTGCCCCTGCTATTGCTACTGCTGCTACTGTTACCACTGCAACTACTGCAAGCCCTGCAAGAACGCCTATTGCTAGTTTTCCCCAACTAAACTTTTTCTTTTCTTCTTTCTTTTCTTCCTGCTTCTTTTCCTCTTTTTTCTGTGGTTTTTCTTCTGGCTTTTCAGCTGCCTTTGGTTCATCATTAAATGGAGGATATATTTCTCTATCACTTCCATTTTTTATTACATTGTCTCCTACTCATTTCCTTACTAATATCACTATACCTTCTATTTTTTATTTTTTCATGAGAAGATGTCTTTATAAATTTTTCTATCATATCCTTTAAAAATTCCACTGCTAGAGTATGATACTTATCAACTTCTTTATATAAGAAAAAAAGCCCATGTTTCTTCAATTAGAAACATGGCTCTTACAGTTTTTATATTAAACTTATAGCAATTAAGATATACTATAAAAGTCTAGTAATTCTTATATTCTCCACTTACAATAACATCAATCATATTAGTAAGCCTATCGTATACCTCGTTATAATTATTCTCTTTATACTTAGGATATGCAAATTTTCCTTGATGTATCATAATCTCAAAAATTTCTTTGCCACCTTTTTGAATACTGTCTATTAATTCTTGTAACATATCCTTTGCCTGCTGCTTAGAATATTTAAAAGTTTCTATAATAACTTTCTCAATCGAATAATATTCCATTTCTTTTGAAATTTGGCTTTCTTCTGACATTATAGTTATCATCCCAAACGAATAAGCAATTAACAATTCCTTTTCTTGTTCAGTCAACTCTTCCAACTCAACCTCAAGAATCTCAAATAAATTTTCAACCAATTTTTTACAGTTTTTTAAAAATATATCTTGTTGCATTTATATTATAACTTCTCCTCTATATAATAGCTTTATGATTTTTTCAATGATAAATACATCTTCATTATTCTATCAAATATTTTATCATTTTCATCTTCAATATACTCATAGTACATTTCTATTCCTTCATGAATTATACGATAATAAACAGGATTTTTTCCTTTTTGAGTGCTATCAATTAATAATTGAAGAAAAGTTTCTGACTGTTCTTTTGAATATTTGAAAACTTTTATTAACACATATTGAGATGCTACACGTACAACTTCAACTCCAACTCTTTCTTCCATCCCATATGCGCTTATCATTCCAAAGGAAAATATTGCCAGTATATGCCTATCAAATTCCGTAGAATCCTCAAATTCTATTCCCATTACTTCAAATAGCTTAGATGTCATGACTTCACAATTTTTAATAAAAACACTATCTTGCATTTGTTTACTTCCCTTTCTTAAAAAATAATTATTTTACCATTAGGGTAAGTTCCTTTCCATCCACATGGAAAATAGCCTTGTTCATAAATATTTAGCAATTCATTATGAAATGGCTCTTCTTTATATTCACGAAATGCATATAATAATAAAAATGTAAGTAAAGTTGAATATATTTCAAGCTTTATCTCTTTTGATTCTCCATATTTAATGTTCCATTTTTCTTCTACATACTCTAAAAGTTCTGGCAATATATCCTTTTTTATTATATGAACAACCTCATTCCAACGATATTTAGTTTGTACTCTATACACAGTAATATATGAGCTTACATCTTCACTTTTATCTAACAAAAGATTTTCCCATCGAGTACTTGAACAATGCTTTATTACACTATCTATATATTTTGCATAACTGACCTCATACTTAGAGGTTGCATTCATATTTCCACAGTTTTCAAACCAAGGTACATTCTTCAATCTCACTATCATCTCTTCAACTGATTTTCTAATTAACTCCTCCGTTGCTATAACATATACTCTTTTAATATTATGAAGTTAGTAAAAAAATAATTTTGCAGTTAATCTATCAATTTAAATATATGTTAATTTAATTGCTACTACTATTTATTATTTTCTAACCTTATGGCCTCAAACCATTCCATAGCAATGTCATCAGCAGTCTTAACAGGATCATTAGAATAGACCAAATCATATTTATACTCAGCCTTTAAACTATTCTTTTCTACATCATATATTAGTTTTATTTCTGTAGGCACATCTTTTTTAAATTTATTGCATAATTTATAAATTTTCTCTATATCCTCATTGATTATATCCATCACGGCTATTTGCCTATCAATAGTAACATTGTATTTCTCTTGCCCTTCATTTACTATATCATTTAAATTATTCCTTTCCAATATAAAATTATCTACTTTATAAAAGAAATCACTAGAGATTAAGCCATCCTCAAAAGAACAGTATATGAATATTTTTTGTGCTCTATTTTCAACATATTCTAAGCAAATTGAAACCATATCAGCCTGCAACTCTGAAAAATAATCCTCAAAAACTTTACTCATTTTTCCCTCCTCTAATTTAAAATATTTTTACTAAATGGTTTATCATCTATTGTATATTTCACATTGAACTTTGATGGTCGTAAGCTATCCCCATAATATTTTCTACTGAAAAACCGCTTTATGTACCTGCTTTTGCTACAAGTATCTGACTTTGTGCTTTTATGTTTATATTTTGTGGTGTTTTTTTATGTGCAAAAATAATGAACCAGCCTACTTATTTTTCAGCTAGTTCATTTAGTATTTATCCAACTACATTATTAAGATTAAATAGTAACTTATTTTCAAGACTATTATATTTCTACATAATTTATAATACTTAAAGTCTACTTTACATCTACAACAGTGACTTCATACATCTTTTCAATATTTGTATCTATTGGTACCAATGCATAATAGTTTTGGTCGTTATTTAGTACAAATTGAATTAGCTTTACTTCTGAATTGTCCCAATAATTTTTTATACTTGAATAATATTCTTCCAAATCTTCCTTATAATCTAATTGTAAAATATAGCCTTCTTCTTCCATTGCAAAAACAATTAAGCTTCCTAAAAGATTTTTTTCCTTATTTTCTTCTTCATATTCCTGTAATAAAAACCATATTTGATCTAGCCCTATAAGCTTTTTGTATTTTTCGTAAAAGCTACTATTGTCTAGAACATTATAATCACTTATTAATTCATTTATAAATGAATGCCACTTTGCTGGAATAATTTTCTCTAACTTAGGATTGTTTTCAATTCCTTCTTTTGCCAACTCTATTTTCTCATTATCATTTTCATAACTATGCCCATTCATAGGAACTTGCTTAAAATTCATTGCAGCCTTATAATGTGCTAAATCATATGGATAATGATTACTTCCTATTAAACTGGAATCATCAAGACCCAATATTTTTGCTAATGCCGCTGTTTCAAAGCTCCAGAATCCTACATATCCAGGTTCCTTATGTGCATTTTTCCATTCATAATCATAATGACCTTGAAACCATTCTTTTTCCATGTATTGTTTCATCCTTTTAGATGCTTCATTTTTATCTTTTTGTGCAAGTTCTATAATTTCTTTTGTTTTTGAATATGGATTTTCTTTATAATAAATATTTGTAATTTTTGTCCATTCAATATCACTAGCATATAATAAATAATCAATTACTGAATCTTGAATATTTTCTTTTTCTACTAACTTAGCCAATCTTTCTATATTCTTTTTATCAGTTTCTAATAATATTCCTAAAGATATCATCCAAAGAAGATTTAAATAGCCAGCTTTTTTATTTATTACATTTTCTAAATCATATATTGCGTTATCAAACTCTTCCTCTATTGTACTTATGTCTCCCCCTAAAGAGTACTTTGCTCTAATATTCTCCATCTCATATTTAAAAGTTGTTAAATGTCTTGCTTCTATAATGCTTTTATTATCTTTAGGATATTTTTGAATACCATTTCTAATATCTTCTTCTAAACCTTTAATATCCTCTCGATTTTCTTCTATAAATTCTTTGTTATATTCAATTCCTTCTCTGCATTTTTCTTCTATGCATAAATTATCTCGCATCATATTTTACTCCTCCTTTACTTCAAGTTAAGGCCATACTCCAATTATATTACCAACTGCATCTAACTTATGTGTTGTTACATTTCCATTACTGTCGATTTTTGATAATACCCTTTCAACATTACCATCTTCCAATGCTTTTATAATCTTATTTGCCAATTTTCTATCTCCATCAACAGCACTCAATATTCTATTGTTTCCAGTGCTTGTTCCTGTTAACCAATCATCAGACATCTGTAGTCCATCTTTTGTTTTTCCTAGCTTTGATGTACCAAATTTAGCTTCATCAATAACATACTTTATATTTGAGTTTGGATTTGCATTTTCGTATAGTCCATCAATTCCTTTTACTATTTTATCATTTACACCTGATGGTGCATCCCTACCTATTGACTTTAAATTATATCCCGCATCTTTTAAGCTCTTATTGTTTAATAAATTATTATCTGCTTTTATTTCACCAAAATTTCCTTTTTGTTTCGTTGTAGCAGTTTTTGCATTAAAGTCATCTAAATCTACGCTACTTGATCCTTCAGAAACAGCTTTCTTCATCTGATTATCTGCTGCTTCCTTCATAGCTTCATTGTAAGCTATCTGTGTACTTGTAGGTTTAAGTTTAACATCATCAATTAGGGAGATTCCATTAATACTGCCCATTCCTTCAATAGCAAGTTTATTTTCAAACCTACTACCAAGGTTATAAGCCATGTTCTTAAATTTATTAATTGCATTTTCTATGGCATCGCTAACTTTTGCTACTCCTCTTTTTACCCAAGGACTTGCTTTATTAAATAATTTCCCTACATTATGGAGGCCCCATGCTGTTAACATCCCAATTCCAACGTCAAACATTGTATTTCCAAAGGTTATTTCTTCATTTTCTAATCTTCTTCTTACCATGCCTTCAAATCCATTGGTTATTCCTCCAAGCAGCATTTTTCCACTTAGATTTTTTCCTGTGCCAAAAGGTCCAAATACTGCTGATGAAAGTGCACCTATAAATGATTCTCTGCCTCCAGCCCACATATAGGCAGATGCATCACTAACTTCTCCACTCATTCTATCCGATATTGCCTGACTTGCAACTGCTGCTGTTCCTGCTATTGCCGCACCTATTCCAACTGTAGTTGCTATTGCTGCTGTTGCTACTGCCGCTGTTATTGCTATCGCTGCTACTGTTACCACTGCAACTACTGCAAGCCCTGCAAGAACGCCTATTGCTAGTTTTCCCCAACTAAACTTTTTCTTTTCTTCTTTCTTTTCTTCCTGCTTCTTTTCCTCTTTTTTCTGCGGTTTTTCTTCTGGCTTTTGAGCTGTCTTTGGTTCATCATCAAATGGAGGATATGTTTCTCTATCTCTTGCATCTTCTATTACGGTATCTCCTAAAAAATGAAACTCGTTTTCTACTGAAAAACCACTTTGAGTACCTGCTTTTGCTACGAATATCTGGCTTTCTGCTTTTATGTTTATATTTTGTGGTGTTTTTATTATTATTTCACTATCTGCATTTAAACTTAGTTTTTTAGGGCTTTTAAGTGTTACTCCAGTATTGTCATCAAAGCTTATATTAAGGGGCTCTTTTGATCCACCGTTTATATTTAATGCACCTGGAGTCATTTCTATTTCGCTGCCATGTTCTGTTCCAAAATATCTTTTAGTTGTATCTGATGTTTTAGCACAGCTGCCTCCATTTTTTCTTACGCAACCTGTTACAATTGGAGCTTCACTACTTTCATTTGGAAAATAAAGTGTTGCACTTGTTCCAGCTACAGGCATTGAATACATTGTATTACCTGTAGGCGGTGCATATGAAAACCAGGCGGCTTCTTTACTTTGACCTTTGTCTATATCAAGATTGAGTTTTACTTTTTCACCTTCTACAGCAAGAACTTTTCCTTCAAGAGACCCACCGCTTAAAAGTGAATTGTACATTTTTGTCTGCCATATACCATTTTTTCTACATAAACGATATTTATAAATTACTTCATCTTTTAAAGCATAAGCTGAATATTGATTTACATAAAAGTCTTTATTTTTAAACCTTATTTTATCTCCAATATCATACTTTTCTCTTCTTTTTATTTCATAATAAAAGTAATCTGTATCATGTCCTGCCTCAAGTCCACCTGTTTCATGAAATCTCTTTAAATCCTTACAAGCTTTATAAAAACCCTTATCTTCTATTTCATAACTTGCTTTAATTGGTCTTCCAAAATAAAACATATTACGCGTTTCAATTATATCACAAAATAATTCTGAATTTAATTCACTAGCTATTCTCTTTAAAAAGCTCCAATCGGTTTCTTTGTATTGAAATAAGGGCTTGCCTGTTTTTTTCCCCTTTGATATACATTGTGTATAACTGTAGCCTGAATAGTCCTTTAGGATTGTTCCTATAAGCTCCTCATATGTCATATTAGCATTTTGGAAGGATCTACTCTTTTCTTGTATATCCAGTTCAAAACTAGATGTTATTCCTTCTATTTCTAAATAATATACTCCATTATTATTTGTTGTCTTTATACTACTTATCATTCCGTTAAATAGTATGTTACTTTTATTTTCGTTAACTACATTAATATTTATAGAGCTCTCTCTTAAATTCTCATCTTCTAATTCTTCATAAACACATATTTTATCACTAGCGGACGCATTTATAGCAGACTGAAATTTAATTGAATCATCTATTAGACATTTTAAGTATAAATATCCATGTTCATTAGGTTTATTATCAATTTTTATGTCTTCTATACGCAGTAATTTATAAGGAGATTTAACCCTTAGTGCATGAAGTACCCCCATTTAACTTCTCCCCTCTTTTCTCTCATTTACTCCTGTTCTTGACCATTTGCTTCAAATTTTATCTTTCCTCCATATTTACATATAAGGACTGAATCCGTTGTAAGTGCTGGTTCCCCTTCAACTAATGCATCTTCTTTTACATTCATCCAGTCTTTTAATATTTTTACACAGCATTTTTTTCCGGTAATTGTTCCTCCCTTTTCTGCTACTAAATAAATATTTTCTCCACTAGATGGACAGTCTCCATGACATATGCCAAAATAGCTTATGTTATCTTCCTTTCTGTCAGTTTTATTCATCTTAGGATTTTTACCTACATATGATCCATGGCTTACTGGAAGATTTATTTTTCTTGCATGAGTGCCTTTATCGCATCTCATTTTTGCTCCTCTAACTATATAATAATTGTCTCCACCACTCATATTTTTCACTTCCTCTTTTAAGTTTTAAGCTTATTCAACTTGCAGCCTCTCAAGCTTTATTCCTCTAAAATCACGTCTTAATAAACTTTCAGCAACATCAAGTCTTATTACTATTAATGGTTTTGAACTCTCTTTTATTTTAAAAATTTTCTTACCTTGAATCTTTTCTTTATCTAGTACTATTTTTTTAACTACTGTTTTATTTAAATTAAGTTCTGCTTTATCACTTAAACATTCAATTTCTTCAAATATAGGCAAGGAATAGTTTTCTTGCCTATCACGAAGTGAATCAATAATCACTAAGGTCTTAAATAAAATATTTCTATCATATTTTTCAATTATTTTCTTCATGTCCTCAGATATTAAGAATAATTGACTATCTAAAATATCTAGGAATTCACACCCCTCATCAGCACTAACTTGAAATATTGTAATGTCCTCAATTTTATGAGCATTTGGAAGATTAAGATTTTTTATATTAACCTTTTTAAACACATCAATAAGTCTTGGAGTATTTGTATATCTTTCATCTTGATTTAATAAAAAATAGTCCATAAATTCTCCTTTTCTATCTAACTTTCAGGATATATTATCTGAGTTACATCCATATACTCTCCTGCTAATATGGCTATATCTTCTGCTTTTTTCATTTCCTTATAAGATGATGTTTCTATAAATTTTCCTACCATAGTTTTTAGGAATTCTACTGCTAAAATATGATACTTATCAATTTCTTTAAGGATTATATTTTCTATATCCATATCAGTTATATTTTTTCCGTACTCTTTTTTCTTTTCTTTAAGTTCTTCTTTATAATTAAAAATTGAATTAAAGATAAAGCTTAAATCTATATTCATAGAGCATTCTTCCTTATCCAAAAACCAATTTTCATCATAGAAATCAATTCTATATTCACCCTTATTTTCAAGAATGCTGGTTCTAAGTAAAGAGAAATAAATATATTTAATTTCTCCTTTTAATTGTTTTTCTTGAAGACATATAGCTTGTCCACATATTTCATTAAATGTTGAAACCAAATTTTCCTCTATATCACATTTATTGCCCTTATAGACCTCATCAATTTCAAGAAACTTATTAATCCATTCATTAATTACATATTTATGTTGAAACTCCGTTAAAATCTCTCTTTTATTGCTTTCGATTATCATAGTATATTGCGACCTCCTATTTTAGTCACACTTATTGATAGATATATTGGCTTTAAAATTAATATATATCTTTATGGCATTTTAATTCACAATGTACAATTCACAATATCTACATTATTAAATGATATTTCAATAACATTACATATCTCTGCAGTATTGGTGTAATTCACTGGTTTAGTTCCAAACTATACTGCACCTCAGGGGAACCCTAAAGGGCTTCACTACTGTTCCCCAGAGGTGGGGGAGTGGCGAACACTGTTCGCCGCTACAAAGTTTATTAAAGAAATTAATTGGATTTACTCAATTTTCACTTTTCCGCCGCTCATTATTACATCGTCTTGTATCTTTACATTAGCTCCTGCTTGAGTTAAATCAACTCCACTGCTTCCTTGAATAGATACTTTTCCACCTCCAGTTATCTCAATATCCTCTTTGGCATCCAGTATTATTTTTTTATCACTCTTAACTTCTATTCCGCCATCATCTGTTAATCTCATAAGCAAATTGCCATTTCCTATTATTTCAACTGCTCCTGGCTTCATTACTACTTCTTTACCATACTTAGTACCAAGACTTTTTACAGAAGGATCGCTTCGTTTTTTAGAATCACTTGATTGAAGATTTACTGAGCTTATTGCATATGCATTTTTTTCTTCATTATCCGGGAAATATAGTCTTATAGCATCTCCAACCTCAGGCATACAGTACCAGCCTGTACCATCTGGTGATGAATAAACTGTGGAGTAAGGGAACCATCTTGATTCACCTTTATTTTTGCCTCCATCTATTTTTAAATTAATTTTAACTACATCATTTTTTGTATCTAAAATACTTCCTTCTAAAGATACACCTACTATCTTGTTATTATAAATTTTTCTTACTTTTATCCCTTTTGCGTCTCTCAAAACATATTTGTTTGAAATTACACCATTTACAAGTTCCATTTCTGATTTATATATATAAAGACTTCTGCCTTTAAAATTAACTAAGTTGTGTAAATACATTATTTGGTTTGTTATCACTTCATAGCTTATTAAATTTACATCATTTAACCCATTAACACCATTTCCTGATTTAAGCTTATATTCTTGTAACTCCTTCTTTACTGAGTAGTTAAATTCATCAAGCTTATATGTTTTACAACATCCTGAATTTCCCATTGAATATCTTATATTTTCTAATTGGCATTCTGGCACTACTGGTACATTAAAATGTGAAGCTAATCTTTTTATAAATTCCCAATCTGTTTCTTTATACTGAACTATGAATTTATCTATTTTAGTTCCATTTGTAATCTTATCTAGCATTTGAATATTTTTATATCCAGTGTTTACAATATTCAATACATCCTTATAGCTTGAACTTTCATTTTGAAATGTTCTGCTTTTTTTACTTATATCCATAAGAAAAGTTCTACTTAAGGCTTCTATCTCCAAAGTTCTAACATCTCTATTTGCATTAACTTGAATATTAGTAACTACTCCTTGAAAAACATGAGTTACAGAATTTTTGTCGTCTTTTACTGATAATGCAATGTTCGTATCAGCATCTGCTGTTTCAACATATTTGTCTGCATTTTCTTCATCAATGATTCCACTTATATAAAGCTTTGCATGCTCATTCACTTCTCTAGTTATCTTTAGTTTTGTTATTTTTTGAAACTTATAAGGCGCTACTAAAATGTCCCCCTGAGTATACATGTATTCCCCACTCATTAAACCTCATCTCCATTCTCTTCCTTTACCACTCTTATAGTGCTAACAATTTGAAATGCAACATCTCTCCAGTCCTCATAGCTTTTATACAAGCAGCTAAAAGTTCCCATTAAAGTCTTTTCTTCAAATTCAAAAAAGAACATTAAATTATATAAAAAATCATCTATTGCTGAGCTCTTAAACTCAAAATATCCTATATTTTTAGAATTAATATTTACAACATCATCTTCATAAAATACATTAGACGGGTTAGTTTTTCTTATAATAGTCTTCATTCCATCTTTTAATTCTTCTACACTTTCCTCATCTAGTGGACTATCAATAATATTTAAGGTTACTGCTATACTTCCATCTTCATTGCTCTTTATTATTTCTGGACGACTTTCTGATGGATATTTAAATTTTCTTACTTCTAATGGCATATCCTCAAAATCTTTTGGAATATATATTTTTAACTTTTCGTCAAAGAATTCTTTCTCTTCAAATTCATAATATCTATCCCCAATTTTTACTGTGCCATTACATATGTCTCTTTTTTCTTCTCTCTTTTCCGCTTCATTTATAAAATCTAAGATTTTCTCATCAACTCTCTTATCCACTTTTCCCATCCTCCTATATTTTCACAATTAAAGATTAAATTCTTGAAAAATTTATAATGATACTTGGAATTTTTAAACATTATTATCTACTAATCTATAAGTATAGTCTTAAATCTTCCGCTTTTTCTACGTTCACTAGCGGCTTGTCCATTATTTTCCCTATTTAATACATCTAAAAGATAAAGATATAATTCTTCATTGGAGTAATCCTTTTTCTCAATACCTAATTTGTATAATAAATAGCTCACAATTATTTCTTTTTGGACAGTATCCCTACTTTGAATACAAGTCATTCCAAAAGATATATCCCATGCTTCACTAACATTGGAACTTAATAATTGCCTTCCAAATTGTCTTAAAATATCAGGATTTAAACTGCTTTCACTATAAGCTGAATAAGGTGCATTTATTGTATTCACTGTGTCATACTCCGTTGACATATCCCTAAAATCTACATAATTATTTCTAAGCCTAGCTCCCCTTTTTAGCTTAAATCTGCAAAGCTCCATTTCATCTATATTTATTTGTAAATTGTCATCTAAAAATATTTCAGACTCTAATTTAATGAAATCCTTATTTATGGTTTCTCCTAAGAATCTTATTTTTAATACTTGAACTTGGTTAGTTGATTCATATGGAATAGTATAGTTTTCCTTTAGTATATAAATCATATCTTGATGCTTTATTATGCCTTTAGTTACAATTATGTAATCATTATTTACCTCTATATTGCATCCTGAAATTATTCCATTAGAATATTCCTTAAAGCTTATATCTAAAATCTCTCTTGGGAAATCCCTAAGTTCTTCTAGCATTTCAATTTTTAAAATTCTTCCCGGTTTAAATAGTGGATATGTATTTGAAAACACAGCTTCTCACCTCCTAAATTAACATGACTCAGAATATATTTAATTCATTTAAAATTTCTGGGAGTCTCCATTGATTTCCATCTTTTTATTTTTGTGATAATGTATGGTTCCTATTATTCCTTGGAAAAACCATGTCCCAAAAGCAATACTCATCATAATGGCTCCTCTATTAACCACACCGCTACTCAACATATATAGCTTATCTAATATAAAATAAATGAATAGTATTACTGCACATACTCTACTTTTTTTATATACTCCAAAGGCTAATCCTAATAAAAGAGCTACATCTACTAAACTGTATAAATCTAATCCTAAAAAGTCACTATTTGCTAAAATTGATAATAACATTCCTAATAATGTTATTACGCTACATGCTATTGCTGTCATCCATGCACTCTTTATATATTTTAATGCTTTTTCGTTATTCATAACTTTCCTCCATTTTTCTTTTATTTAATTTATTTAAAATTTATCGAAGTTTTTATAAATTTCTATCTTTTTAATTTTGTGATAATCTATAGTTCCTACTATTCCTTGAAAAAACCATCTCCCCAAAGCAAGACTTAATATAATGCCTCCACCATTACTCATACCGCTACTCAACGTATATAGCTGATTTAATGTAAAACAAACGAATAGTATTACTGCACATACTCTACTTTTTTTATATACTCCAAAGCCTAATCCTAATAAAAGAACTACATCTACTAAACTGTATAAACTTAATCCTAAATCACTATTTCCCAGAACTGATATTATTATTCCGCCTAATGTTATTAAGCTGCATGCTATTGCTGCCGTCCATGCATTGTATATATATTTTAATATTTTGTGGATATCCATAATTTTCCCCCATTTTTGTTTTATTTAACTTTATACATATCTCTTAACTGCCTTTTGCAAAAATAAAAGGTATATATTCTAAATTAACATGACTCAGAATATATTTAACTTATTTAAAATTTATGGGAGTCTTCATTGATTTCTATCTTTTTATTTTTGTGATAATGTATTGTTCCTCTTATTCCTTGAAAAAAACATGTAGCAAAAGCAACACTTATTATGAAACTTCCAATACTACCCATACCGCTAATAATTAAAGTATTTAGCTGGCATACTAGGAAAAAAATAAATAGCATCACTGCACAAACTCTACTTTTTTTATATACTCCAAAAGCTAATCCGAGATCCAAAATTATAAGTATTAGAGCATATAAAATTAATTCTGAAGATCCAAAATTACTTATTTTTGTTAATACTATTACTGATATTAATTTTATTAGACTAAGTGCTATTGCTGACCTCCATGCACTTTTTATGCACTTCAATGCTTTTTCATTATCCATAGTTATCCTCCATATTTGTTTTAGTTTCAATACTTAACTTAAGGCTACTTAAGTCCATCAAAGAAATTTTTCTCCCACTGATCATTTTCAAAAGGATAAAATTTATCTTCACCTATATATAGTTTCTCATTATGTCTTAAAACTGAAGTGACATAAAATCCCCATAGTTCTTCCTTTGCCCAAACAAAGAATTTTACTTCGTTGTTTACAATGCTATCTGTATCCTGTTGAGCAATAATGCCCTCATACATTTTCTCTATTTCCTCTGATAATATGGGTTTTAAAACTTCTTCTTCTGTTTCATAGGTATATTCATATCTTATTTGTCCATGTATATCCTTTAGATATATCTTTAAAGTCACTTTTTCCATGACATTTTCCATAAATCTAGATATATGTCCCTTAGTTTTATCTCTGCCTTTAATTAAGCTTTTTTCTTCTCCCTCATGAGTATAACCACTTATAACATAAGGAAGTGCTGGAGTTTTTATATCTATTTTTATGTCAGCATATCCAAAATTCTTAGCATGTAGATACTTAAGTGCTCCATTAATACAAGCAAGTTTTAGGTCATAGTTCTCCTTAGTGTCCTTTTTATTTCTCTTAACTTGAATAACTTTACCAGGGATAAATTCCTTTAAGGCATCCTTAAATATTTCAACCCTACAAGATTGTCCAGTTAATTTTATTATTGAGTAATCAAAAAGCTCATGGTCTTCATAAAGATTTTCTAAAAAACTCTTTATTATGTTATATATATCTCCTTTAAGTAGAGTATTTATTTCATATACACTTATATCTATATTGGGAGCATCTTTCACTATTTGTAGTTTGTCGTTATATATATAAGAAAGCTTCCACTTATCAAACCTTATAGTATCTTCATTTACACCTTCACTATCTTTTGATGTTAAATTCAACTTTAAAAGACTAGGATCACTAAAGAATTTCTTTTTTACCTGCTCTGCTAGTTCAAATAAGAAATAATAATTGCTTTTCACCTTGTAATATTCTTCTTTTCTTTTGCATTCATAAAGTTTAAATTTAGTAGGAATTATCTCTTCTGCTTTTTCATACTCTTCATTTAATAATTCATATACTTTTTCTATTCCGTATTTATCTATAGACCTAAATATATCTATATCAAATTCATCCATTATGGTCTTATTTATCATGGCATTATTTTTAGATAACTCTTTAGCCATTAAAATCTTTATAAATTGCATTATTCTAAAGGTAAGATTATTACCTCCAAAATCCGTATCTCCATTTTCATAGGAGGTTTCTATATTTAGTTCATAAGAAACCCTATTATTGTATATGGTGAAATTACAAGCTGAAAGGTCAGTGGTTCCCCCTCCGCAATCTATTATTAGAGCTTTATATTCTTCTCCCTGAACATAGTTCTTTTTTTCTATTAATTCAGATATAGTATTATAAAGAACTGCTGCACTTTCATCTAAAATATTTTCTTCTTCAACTACATAATCATTTAGTATTTCTTTAAATAAGCTATGGAATTTATATTTCTGTTTTGATGGACAAGATATATATATATGCTTAAATTTACATTTAAATCTTTGGTTTGCCTGGGATATTATATAAGTTAAATATGCTTTTACAATGTATTTTCTTGCTATAAATGTTGCTTTACCACTTTTATCTATTACTTTTTCAACTTTTTCAAAATCACTTACCCATCTCTTAATATCGTAAAATATAGTTAATCCATCATCTATATAGCTTCTTTTGGATTCTTTAATTGCATCATAAGCAAATATGTATTCTATATTTTCTTCTCCTATACTTCTTATAGCTACTACACTTGGGATAAGTGGTGTTACTTTTCCATAGTCCTTAGTTGTATCCAAAATTTCCACAAGTCTTACTTGACTTTTATTTGCATCCTCATTAGACTCATCTCTATTATTCAGTGATAAAAATTTTTCTTTATTTATATAGATACCTGCTGTAGTATTAGATGTTCCAAAATCTATAGCAAGTGGCATTGAGGTTTCTTCTACTTCTTTTATTTCAAATTGCAGAATAGGTAATGAGTGAAACTTTATAAATCCCTTTGTTATGTCTTTGTTTCCTTCATAAATGTTATAAAGAAGTTCTGATTCTTCTTTTTCAAAATAAAGTAAGCTATAATTTTTAACTATTGATTCTTCTGATGGAATATCTCCATTATTTATTAAAAAATATTTATTTTCTCCATATTCATTTATTTTTTTAACATTAAATATACTGCAAATTTTAAAATCGCCATCTACTAAAAGCATATTTACTTCTTCTAATTTATCTTTGCTCTCTATTCTATATCCATCATATATCTCAGTATTAAGCCCCTTATATATTGTTAGCTTCCCTGGATACTCTATTTTTTTATCTTCTAATACAAGCTTTTCTGATTTTTTTAAAAATCTTTCTATTCTCTCTAGCCCACCTTCTCTAAGTCCATTTATAAGAAGGCTGTCTTCTTCTCCACGGTATTTCATTATAAGCTTTATTAATTCTTCTTTATCTAAGGGATTAACTAAGCTCTTTACTATTTTCTCTTTAATACATATTTCTCTTAGCTGGAAGGTAGTCATAAGCTTTAAATCTTTTTCTTTATATGTATTTTTATTCTCTTTTTCTTTTCTATTATCTTTATATAATCTATATGAATACGAAGTCATTGTGCCTCCTTAAGTTTTACATCATAATGATTTCATCAAGTATCATGGTATTTTCAGCACCTAAAATTCCAAAGTGTTGATGCCAATATATAAATGCATTAGTATTTATAGGCAAAAATAGTTTTATTATAGTTTCTATTTTTTTATTTAGCTCCTGAGTTTTGCGTCTGCCTAAATATATATACATTTCCTTTGGATTATCTTGATTTATATAAACTCTGTTATTTTTAAATACTTTGTTTAGTATTTTGTTAAATAAGTGTAGAGATGCTCCCGTTTTATATAAAGTAATGAGTCCAGTTAATATGTAGTCTAGTTCATCTTTTTTAAAATGCTTAATATTTGAATATACTTCCTCTCCAAAGAATCCATTTTTTATATCTTTCATAATAAACTTTTTATAAAACTCTTCTTTGCTTATACCTTGATTTAAATCTAATTTTCCTAGGTAATGAATTACTATATCAAATAACACTTCTCTTAACTGGCTGCTTTCCTCTACGTCCACATCAAATAAGTCTTTAAATATATCATAAAATCTATAATAAGGATTGACCTCTACAACCTTATCTTCTGGTAAAGAGCTAGTATTAATATCTGTAAAAGCAATTTCCATATATGGGCTAGATACTTTAGCTAATGTAAATTGAACTTCTTCTCTTGATATGTTCTCTTTATCTGCTTTTAATAATATATCCCAAATGTAATTCATATTAATCTTCCTTCACAATGATACTCTGGATAAAACAATTGAATTTCTGATACTAGAAAACTTAGTATGTCTCTGTTTAAATAAGAATTATTGTCCTTTGCTCTAAAATATAAGGCTAATACCTTTCCTTTATCTCCATCTCTTATCTCATCAAGAATAAATTCATTCATATTGTAACTCTCTGAAGTTTTGTCCTCTTTTTCTTCATTTAGTTCTAAATGTTTAAATTCTAGATATTTAGATATCTTAAAGGACTTTATAATTCTCTCTAATTCTGCCTTGGTTTTTACATTGCATTTGTTATTTAATGATAATTTTCCAATAAAACTAGAGTCCACTTCATTAGATATAAGTTCATAGTTATAAATATCTATAGATGAGGTATTTTTAGAAATAATTTTATACACATCCCACTTTCTGCCCTCTTCCTCTAGGGAGCATATAACTATTGAATCTTTCATGAACTTTACGTATTGAATATTATTACCTTCATAATTAACTAAGTATCCATGATTTCCCCTTTCCTTTTCAATGGATATCATATGTTCATAATTGATCTTATCCTCGCAAGGCATTGGAAAACCAAGACTTTTAAGAGAAATCTCTTTTATATTCCAAAGAGGAACTATATCATACTCAATGAATTCCTTATATTCTTCAAAGTCTATGGAAATTTTATTTATATTTTCATCTTCACCTATATCTTCTTTACACTTTATTAAAACTACATTAGCTATTTTATATATATAAGGATTGTTTATTGTAGTCCATGGAATGTTATTATTTATAAACATCTTATAAAGTTCATTGAGCTTTTTTATATATTCCTTGTTTTCTTTTAAAGAAAAATAAGCTTCATATGTGTTTTTATTTGTCTCAATAATACCTTTGAAAGTTTTTTTACTGCTAAGTATATTTTTAACCATTAAATAGTCGCACTTTAAAAATACCTTAAACATAGTCATAGGTTGATTTTCTCTTAGTGAATTTAAAACTTCCTCCACCTCATATATGCTTTCTTCCATATCTTCTTTTAATATAGGATATAAAAATTCATTAGTTGGATCTAATTCTTCACGTTTTGCTATGGTAGAGAACACATTATACTTTCCTTTTATATCTTCAATCTCATTAAAAACTCTCTCTTCCAAATCATTGAATCTATTTTCTGTATACTCCTCTAAAGACATAAACACACCGCTTAAAATCTTTTTTAAAATCAATCTATCTTCTAAATTCTCAATATTATTTAGCTTTTCATAAATCTCATTTTTCATTTTTTCTCCCTATTCCTTACTCAATTCCTTATCTAAGTCCTTATTTATCATTTCTAACTTTTCATCTATCTTTTTTACTTCTTCCACAATGCCTTCTTTTTCATATAATTCTTTTGCTAAAGTATATAGTACCTTTGCCTCTTTAAAATTACCTTTGATATTTTTTTCGTCTCCATCTCTTTGATATCTATCTGCTTTAGATCTTCGGCTAGAACTTTCATCTATTTTCTTATCCATAAGTTTTATTTTGCTGTTTAATTCAGCTGAAAAAATATTAGAGCCTATTTGATCATAAAGCTGTTTTGCCATAATATAATACATTTTAGCTCCAACATAATCTCCTGCACTATAGCTTGTATCTCCTTGCTTAATGTGATTTACAGCCTTATCTTCGATTTCTAACTTCTCTTTTTCTTTCTCGTCTTTTTCTTTTTTCTTCTCTTCTTCTTCCTTCTTTTTCTTTTCTTCCGCTTCTTTATTTTTTTTTTGTTTTTCTGCTTTCTCTTCATAAATTTTATCTAATTTTTCCATTGCTTCTTTTCTTTCTTCATTTAAATGGAGGTCTGTTGCTAAGTTCTTTGCTTCTTTATAAAGTTTCTCTGCTTCATTTATCTCTTTAAGATCTAGATTTGTATCTCCTAAGTACAATAAATCCATTACTTTTATAGAATTTCTAACTAAATCTAGCTTGTCTAGTATATAGTCTTTAGCTAAGTTATCAACCTCATCCATTTTATCGAAAGAATTTAAATATCCATCTAAAGCCTCTTCTTGCTTTTTATCCTTTAACTTGCTATCCGCATCAATTATAATTTCTGTAAATTTATAACATCTATCTAAACTTTCCTTTTCATCTTTCAATTTATATTTTGTGGCTATTTCCAAGGCTTTTTTATATTCTTCATTGGCTTTAGTTATATTACCATTGTCCACATATTTTACTGCACTTACTTTATAGCCATTCATATTTTCTATATTGTCTTTCTTCTTCTTTCTTTGTATGCTAAAAATCACCCCGGAAATAATTAAAATTATAAGTATAGGTATAGCTATACTTATTATCTTTTTTATAAGCTTTTCTCTATCAGGATTCCTATAAGTTTTATCTATAAAAATTCCTGCTATAGTATAATTCTCTATGTCCTTAAGCTGTTTTGATAACAGCATGTCTTCAACATTATTTGCCAGCTCTTTTGGTTCTTTTGCCTCATCAATGGCATCTTCTATTTCTTTTTCATCTATGTTTTCCCATATTCCCCTTGTAACAAGAGTAATAATATCTCCATCTATTAACTTTATTTTCTTTGATATGTACGGTTCTCTTAATTCATCTTGTCCTAAATAGCAATATAAGTTATTTCTCTCACTGTGAGCTGCTATCTTATCTAAAGAAACCTCTTCTTTATTTGCTAAAATTTGTGTAAGAGATTGGTCATTACTTTTATACCTTAAAGCTCCATCTCTAAATAGATGGAATCTTGTATTTCCAGCTACGGCATATCTAATTTTCACATAATCTGTTACAACCACTGTTATAGATGCCTTTAACTTTGTGTAAATACCAGCTGAAGAAAGTTCTTCATTAGCTTCCTTCAGGTACTTTTTTATAAATCTTTTTTTCATAGTAGGTTTTTCAGTGAAACTTCTTATAATACTTGTAACAGCCATTTTAGCACTTTCTAATTTATGGTCATCATCTATACCATCTGCTATTACATAACATGCATAATTATCTAATTCTATAAACGCAAAGTAATCTTTATTTTGTAAAAATGAACCTGCCTCTGATACAAAAGCAGTTTTGAATTTTGAATTTAATTTTCTCATTCTTTCACCTCTAAACCTCTTTATAGTTATAAATATTTCATAAGCACAATAGCCCCATTATATTTATCCTCTTTTTGCAAATTATCTATTTTATCTATTATTTCCTTTCCTATACCAGAAAAATTATTATCCTTAATAGTGCTTTCTATATCAGCCCATGTTAAAGCTTCATAAATACCTCTATTCATTAAAACAATAATGTCATTCTTTTTCATCTTTATAGGAGTATCAAAAATTTCAAAGTTTTTAAACTCCTCCATACCAAGATAATATAAAAGTTTTCTCTCATTAATAGCGGATAATGCTATTTCCCTGGAAAATTTCCCTTTATAAAATCCCTGTTTTGCTAAAACATCTAAAGTATGTCCTTCATTTACTTTAAAAAGTTCATCATCTCTTAAAACTGCTATAACTGTATCTCCTACCATAGCGTAATAGAGAAATCCATCTATTATTGCTGCACTTACTAAGCTGGTGCCTCCATAACTACCATTAATTCTATTTAAAATTTCTCTATTGGAAGAACTAAATGCTTTATTAAAAAAATATTCCATTTTTCCCGAAGTTCTATGATTTAAAAAAATATCTATAAAAGTATTAACTGCTACTTTGCTAGATATTTCCCCTCCCCTATTCTTTCCAAATCCATCTGCTAAAACTGCAAGGGTTCCAAAATCTGAAGTTACCACTTTAAAACTATCCTCTTGCACTTCTTCCCTACCTATGGTACATGCTGCTTCTACCTGTATAGCTTCTTTTTTATATATTTTAAGTAAATAAATTTTTAATAATATAAGAAAAACTAATAAACTTATAAGGACAGCTAATAAAATATAGTAATTACTTTTAATTAAATCCATCATAGTAATTACCTCTAATCATTATCTTCCCATTCAAAATGTTCTCCACAGAATGGTACAAATAAAAACTTGCTTTTTCCAAGTTCAATTACATCATAAGCTGTTAGTTCTGTTGGCATATAAGCTGCTTCTCCATTTAAGTAGGCAATTCCTGAGGAGTCTCCTGGCAGTAATACATTGTTTTTCTTCTTTTGATCATATACAACAATTGCATGATTTCTAAGAGACACTTTATTATCCCCAATTATTTGTATGTCCATGTCATCCGCTCTACCTATGAAGTTTTTTCCTGCTTTAATTTTATAATCCTTACCTACTCTTGCTCCTTCAATGCATACAAGCCATCCACAGACTGGTTCAATCTCTTCATATAAAAGATCTGTTTCTATGTCCAATTCCTTTTGGGAAGTAACTTCATTACTCTTTTTTGAAGCAGTTTCTATGTTACAATATGGGCATAAAGTCCCATAACGTCTCTCACTAAACATATGACCATTTTCACATCTAATAAGTCCCATTTTAAATCACTCCATTTCATCTAAGTAAAAGCTTAATTTTCCCAACAAATAGTATGTCTCCTTTTTTTATAGTGCAGGGACTATATTTTGCTACTTTGTAAACAATATTGTCTTCTTTCTTTTCTATAGATATTCCATTAGCTGAGCATAAATCTTCTATATACCATTCTCCCCCTGCATAATTTAATACTGCATGTTCATAATCTATTAAATTAGAGTATATAGATTCACTTAAATCTATATCTGCTTTGTTTTCTTTATTACTTTTACCAATTACCATTGATACTTTTTCTGATAAATTCCACTCTTTTATAATTTGATTATCTTCATTTACTAGAACTATGGATTTAATTGAATGAGCATCATATGGCCTATCTATACCTTCAATTATCTTAATAAAAAATGTTATTCCTATTATCACTAACCCTGTTATAAGTATGGTTTTAATTTCTTGTGACTCTACAGTTACATATATTAAAACCCCTATTAGGGTAAGAATTATTCCCATAAATAAATTTATTATTTCTATTACTTTTAATGTTTTCTTATCTTTATTTTTTATATTTTCATGATTCAAAGTAATTCACTCCGTTACTTCTTTTTTGGTTTAAAAAAGCTATTGAAAATTGCAGAAGTGTCCATAGGATTTTTTGAATCCTTTTTTAAAAAATCGTCTCTTACTTCACTGGTGTTTCCATTAAACCCAAAGAATTCTTCAAATTTGCTATTCAAATTCTCCATAGCATCTTTAATATCTCCAGTTTTTTCATTATATGTATTTCCCTTTTTCTTTTCCCTATTATTTTTAAAAGGGTCTTGTGTTTTAAAGATTTTCTCATCATATTCTTTTCTACTTTTCTCATCACTTAAAACACTATAAGCTTCATTTATAAGTTGAAACTTTTCGCTTAGGGTCTTATCGTTTATGTTAGTATCAGGATGATACTTTTTAGCTAAGTTTCTAAAGGATTTTTTTATCTCATCCTTAGTTGCATCTTTAGATACCTCTAATATTTCATAAAAATTTTTCATACTTTCCCTCAATTTTAAAAATTATAGGAGAACTAAGTCTCCCATAATTTTTATTCTAGAATTTACTTGTCTACTGCTCTTTATTAAGCGCCGTAGCCACCTTCTATTGTAACCTTATCAAGCTTGTCTTTCTTTTGCTTAATTACAAGCTCAAAAGTACCTACTCCTTCTGTATCTCCAAAATACTCTTTATAATCTACAACAAAAGCATTTGGGAAGGATATCTTTCTTATAATTTGGTCTGCTGAAAGTACTTCTACAGTAACCTTTCTATAGCAATCAGCCTTTTCTGCTGGAATTAATGACCAAACTCCTATTTGTCTTGTGCTATCAAATTCTTCTCCATCTAAAGCTGTTAGTATTTTTCCACTAATAACCATAGTGCTTCCAACATCTTTTGAACGAGCATTTGAATCTTTAGGAGTATCTGTTTTAAGAACTACCTTTTTAACGCTTTCTACTCCAAGTGATATCTTGTCAGCGCCTTCTATTAATACTCTAAATCCCATTTTCTCACTCCCTTAAATATTTTAATTTTCTTTTTCATGAGGATTTACTATTCGCCAAATCCACCTTCGAATTTAACCATTGCAGTTTTGTCTTTCTTTTGTTTAAGATGTAACTCAAAAGTTCCTACGCCTTCTTCATCACCATAATCTTCTACATAATCAACCACAAAAGCATTTGGAAGATTTATTTGTCTTACTATTTGAGATGCTGATATAACATCTATTGCTACATTTCTATAACAATCTGCTTTCTCTGCTGGAACAAGTGACCATTGTGCTAACTTTATAGTACTGTCTGCAGCCTCACCATCTACTGGTGTTAATATTTTTCCTTTAATAATTAATGATGTTCCAAGGTCTGTGGAACGTGCATTAGAATCGTCTGGAGTATCTGTATTAAACTCCACTGTTAAAATGTTTTCGATTCCTAGATCAATAGTTTCAGGACCTTCAACCTTTAACTTAAATCCCATTTTCTCTCCTCCTTTTATAAGTTGTATTTATAATTGACTTTTGGTAATATTTATTATCAAAAGCAATTTGCTTAGTTGTTTTTAAGCTTTTAAGCTTAAACTATTATATAAAATTAAATTATAAATTAACCTGCAACACTTGTTGATGCGCTGGTCGGCAAGTTCTTAACGTTTCCGTTAAAGGTTATATCTATATTGCAAGTACCACTACTTTCATCTATGGAGAAGCTTATGTCATCTCCCTCTTGAATAATAGAATTTATATTACCTTTGCTAGATAACCATTTACTCTTCATACTACTTGGATTATTGCTAAAGAACTTAACAATATTATCTTGTTTAAAGTCATTAGTATGGAATCGTAACATTCTTTCTATATAAGTAGTTACTAATGTTTTATATAATGACTCAAAGTCTGAACCTACAGTTAGCAGACTTCTTGCCTTATAAACTGTTATTTGTTTTATATCTTTTCCATCTATCTGTGCATTATCTGATGAGAATACAAATCCAAATTTCTTTCTATTTATTGAATTCTTTATCTCATTAGTAAAGCCTGATATTTCTTTTGCTAGTGTAGTTGTAACTTTTAATGAATTATCTGAGGATTCAATATCGAATCTAACTCCTGGATATTCATAAGATACATTTTTATAGGATTCTCTTAAAAACTCTGGGCATTGATATGCAGCTACAAGTCCTGCTGATATATATGCTCCTCCTATATAAACACCTTCTATCCAAAGCTTTAATATATCTTCCTTTTCTTTAGAAAGCTTAGCCACACCTTCGTCAGTTACAATCATTCTGTTGTCAAGAACAACTCCTGATTTATCCTTTGGAATTATTGTAAAGTTAGGCAGGCATGGTATAGCAAATTCGCTATAGTCCTTTCTAATTAATGGAGAACATTTATCTATAAATCTATCTATTCCCGCTGTAGCTATATGATTAAAGCTTGTTTCCTCTCCTGTTTGGAAACTAAAGAAAACTTGAATACGATAACTTTTTACACAATCTAAAAGTAGTGCTAAATCTTCCATAGTAGTTCCATCTGTCTTATTTGATTGAACATTACCTTTAAATCTTTCTCTTCTTACTTTATTTTTACTTACTCCTTCTAATTCAACAGATGGAGCTATTCCAAACCAAATTGTATTAGTAAAATCATTTTTATCATTTACTGTATTTAAATAAGCATTAAACCTTGGTAAATTATTTGGATTGACCAATCTATTAACTGGTACATTCGTAACTAATAAAGATGGAACCATACCTTTGTTCTTTGTTTTATATTGATCAAAGAACATTTTAACTCCTATTAGTTTTTCTACTAGTGGTTTAACTGTTTTTATGAAGTCATCTTTTGCACTCTTATAAAACTCTAAATATGTATTATAATTTGTTGCTTCTTGTTCTACATCTATCTTACTCTCCATAGTTGAAGCTAAAGGACAGAATGTTCTTACCACTAAGCTTTTTACATAATCTGCTTTGACATCATTTACTGCTTCATAATCTTCTTCAAAAGCCTCAATTAATCCAACATTTGCATTATCATCTAATGCAACTAGTGCTGTATCTTCAGTTTTAGGAGCTTCTAATATTTTAAGTTCTCCATTTTCCCCCATGCTTAATGCACCAATTTTAAGCTCAACACTATCTGATTTATTTTCTTCTTGTCCAAGAAGTAATCTAGTTTTGATATCCTCAATAGCTAGAGGAATCATAGCCATAACATTGTTGTAGTTATTGCTAGCTTCTTCGAACATGTAGTTAAGCTTATCTCCTAAATCTAACTTGCTTGGATCTTCTTCATCTAATTCCTCATATTTAGAATATAAATATTGAATTTCCTTTCTTGATTGTTTAATATCATCCATAACTTTTTTTGGTGATATCATATCTAGCAAGTTTTCAAATTTGAAGTCTACATTGGCTATACCTTGAGCACTCTTTGTATCAATTAATGTAAACAACATTTTAAGAAAATCATTTGACTGATTAATTGGAATTTCTGTTACATACCCTTCTGGTAGATTTTCTGGTTTTTCTAAGGTATACATAACTTTTTGATTTGTTGCATTATAGAAAGAATAAACAACTGGTGAAAACTTATCTAAAAACTCATCAAAATTTCTAACTAGAAGATGTTCATTAATTTCTTTTATCTTATCGTCATTTAAACTATTAAGACCTTTTGTGTCACCTATTATTGAGATTAAATCTAATTTTTCAGGATTTATTTCCTCAAATAATATGGTTCGATTAGTCTGTTCAATAACTTCCATTCATGTCACCTCTTTATATTTTTATATATTACATCATTCAATTTTTACTGTACGTTTTTACTGCACGTTTAAATTAATCGTATAGCAATTTCCTTTCTTTATACTAAATTTACATTTTATATTACTTTTTCATATTTGTTGTAAATTGTAATCTGCCGTATTATTTTGTAATGCACAGTTAATTTTTGGATTTAAAATCATTACTTTTTTAATATTATTTTCATATTCTGTAAAAAAAGACTAAAAAATTAGGCTTTTTTAATGTAATTATTATAAAATATTACTTTAATGCTTATTTTTTAAAAAATCAAAATATATATTTACATAATATGTAATGTAGTAAAACTAACTGTATAAGAGGCTTATAGAATACTTTTATTTTATTCAATTAACTTAAATTTCTACTTATAAGGCTTAGATTATAGATTAATTATATAATTTCCTTATAAAATTTACATATATATACTTTTAATGATTTTAAAGTATAATTTTGCAGAAAAAAACTTTTAATCCAGGTGGTTATCCAAGGTAAAATAATATAATAAAAATATCCTTCTAACCATTGATAATAGTGACTTTGTTATATTCTCATGATTAGACCCTGCTAAAACATTTATATTTTTATTTTGTAGAAAAAATTAAAAAACCTGACCTAGGTTGACCCCTAAATCA
This sequence comes from Clostridium sp. UBA6640, assembly GCF_002455975.1. GTDB lineage: Bacteria > Bacillota > Clostridia > Clostridiales > Clostridiaceae > Clostridium_J. The sequence continues at coordinate 5,206 of NZ_DKLM01000168.1, read as the reverse complement.
GGTTTTTTTCTATAAAATTTTATTTAGTTATATACTTTCTCGAAACTTTTATAGCTATAATTTCATAAATTTATATATTAATCTTAAATAATTTTTTACTATTATTTAATCATTGTCATACCACCCATGTATGGTTGTAGTGCAACTGGAATATTTACAGAGCCATCTTCGTTTAAGTTGTTCTCTAAGAAAGCAATCAACATTCTTGGAGGTGCTGCTACTGTATTATTTAATGTATGTGCAAAATATTTTCCATTTTCACTATCTACACGAATTTTTAAACGACGAGCTTGCGCATCACCTAAGTTAGAGCAACTTCCCACTTCAAAATATTTCTTCTGTCTAGGAGACCAAGCTTCTACATCCACTGATTTTACTTTTAAATCTGCTAAATCTCCAGAACAACACTCTAAAGTTCTCACTGGTATATCCAAAGTTCTAAAGAAGTCTACTGTGTTTTGCCATAATTTATCATACCACATCATACTGTCTTCAGGCTTACATACAACAATCATTTCCTGCTTTTCAAATTGGTGAATTCTATATACTCCTCTTTCTTCTATTCCATGAGCTCCTTTTTCCTTTCTAAAACAAGGTGAATAACTTGTTAATGTTTGAGGTAAAGATGTCTCTGGTAATATAGTATCAATAAATTTACCAATCATAGAATGTTCACTGGTTCCTATCAAATATAAATCTTCACCTTCGATTTTATACATCATAGAATCCATTTCCGCAAAGCTCATAACACTAGTTACAACTTCGCTACGAATCATAAATGGTGGAATACAATATGTAAAACCACGATTTATCATAAAATCTCTAGCATAAGAAATTACTGCAGAATGAAGTCTTGCAATATCACCCATTAAGTAATAAAATCCATTACCAGCAACTTTTCTAGCACTATCTAAATCAATTCCACTTAATTTTTCCATAATTTCAGTGTGATATGGAATTTCAAAATTAGGTACAACAGGTTCACCATAACGCTCTATCTCTACATTTTCACTGTCATCTTTTCCAATTGGTACACTTGGATCAATTATATTTGGAATAGTCATCATAATTTTTTTAACTTTTTTCTCTAGTTCATCTTCCTTTGCTTCTAATTCAGCCAAGCGCTCTGAATTTGCAGTAACTTGTTTCTTTGTTTCTTCTGCTTCTTCTTTTTTACCTTGAGCCATTAATGCACCGATTTGCTTTGAAATCTTATTTCTATTAGCTCTTAAAGCTTCGGCCTCCTTTTTTGTGTCCCTTAACTCAGCATCCAAAGTAATTACTTTATCTACTAAACCTAGCTTATTATCTTGAAACTTATTTTTTATGTTTTGCTTAACAATCTCTGGATTCTCTCTTACAAATCTTAAATCTAACATATTATCTCCTCCTAAATTTAATATATTGCTTATATGTGAGGTTCACATAACTAAAAGTCTTGTGTTTTTAAAATTATCTTTAATTTTCCCCATATCATCCATTTTCTAACCCATGATAACTATAGGGATATAATGTGAACACTTAATATCATACTTTATTGCATTTATATAATTTTTAAATTATAAAATAAAAAAACTCCCATCCCAATATATAAACTGGGACGGAAGGTATCCGCGTTGCCACCCAAATTGCTGATAAATAATAAAAATCAGCCACTCGAAATTAGTATTATAGAGGATACCACCCTTTCGATTCATCACCGACAGCTCCAAAAGTGGAAAGATTTAGTCTTTCACCGATTCACACCACTCATCGGCTCTCTGAAGAAATTCATAAATCGTAGCTTTTATAATCACTGTTTTTTACTATATTTCATTATCCCTTAATTATACATATATTCATACTGATTTTCAAGTAAAGACTGAATATTTTGTTTTAATTAAATTTGTTCTTTTTAATTTTCACAAATCCCCTGTGATATATTTACACCCCAGCTACCTTGTGGTACAATATAGCTATGTACTTTGTGGTACAAGGTAGTGAAAAGGAGGTGTTTTGTCTTGAATGATAAATCTCAGCTTATGCGTGGGATAATAGAGGGCTGCATTTTACAAATAATTAATATAAAAACAACTTATGGGTATGAAATTGTAGAACAGCTTCAAGAATATGGATTCAAAGAAATAAAAGAAGGAACTATTTATCCTCTTCTTTTAAGACTTGAGAAAAAAAACATCATTAATTCAGAGTTTCGCCCCTCACCTTTAGGGCCGTTCAGAAAATATTATTCTCTAACAAAAGAAGGAATTTCAATTCTAGAGGAATTCCGCAGAAATTGGAATGAAGTTTCTCAATCTGTAAATACAATATTATCTACAGGAGGTATAGATAATGTCAAATGAATTAAGTATATTAAAGAGACAAAATGAAACCACTACCCAAGAACTCACTGGCACAAATCAAAAAATCTTATCTCGTATTTTAAAATATGTACAAATATCAAAAATTGGAGCTTTCGACAGAGAGATTATCAGAAAAGATTTGATTGGAATGGCTATGGAGGCTGAAAGACGTGGAAAGACTTTATCTGATATAATGGATACTGATGAAAAATCTTGGTGCGATTCTATTGTTGCTAGCTATGGAAAAGTTTCTCCTTCAGAATTAATTCTCTCTATGCTAAAAGAAATATCAATCTTATGGCTTATATGGGGGGTTATTTTTTTTAATATATCCCCATCAATAGTGAAAATTGACATAGGAATGTTATCCTTATTTTTATTATATGCTTCAGTATTAGTGATCTATAATTTTTTTGTATCATCCATATTTGCGTTTCAATCTTCAATTAAGCAAATTTTAATTAAGTGGACGATTTTAATTATAACACCACTGTTAATGATACTAATTCTAAAAGCTTCAAAGGAAATTATTTTATTCTCTCTTCCAAATTATATAATACACTTAGTTTTCGGCATTACATGGGTACTATCTACACTTCTATACAATAACCTAATTCACAAACAAGCCCAAAAGATAAACTGGATAGAATAGATATTTGTATTATATAAACTATAAAACCAAAGCACAAATCTTGTACGAAATCCTATACAAAGTTTGTGCTATTTTTATTATGTAATTAAACCGCATATCCTAACCTTATTAACAAGTGAAATAAGATCTTACATTGGATAGTAAATAACCATACTTAATGAGCAAATTGTATCACCTGTATTTTTATAAGCATGAGGTCTATCCGCCTTAAATCTTATAGAATTACCTTTTGTTATAATAAACTCCTCACCATTTATACTTATAGTAAGCTCTCCAGAAAACACAGTTATAAATTCCTGGGTACCTTGTTGATGAGCTTCTGAAGCTAGATGTCCTTTAGTATCAATCTCAATAGAATAAGTTTCGAATCGAGTTGTGCTATCAAAAGGAAATACAGGAAATATCCTAATCTTGCCCTCATCCTCAATAAGTGGCTGCACTTGAGACTTATCTACGATTTCAAAATTAGTCTCAGGCATGCTCATAAGTTCAGTACATGATATTTTAAACCCATTTGCAATCTTCCATATTGTTGACACAGTAGGATTTACTTCACATCGTTCAATCTGACCAAGCATACTTTTACTTACATCGGTCATCTTCGAAAGATCATTAAGACTAAGTGCTTTTTCTTCACGAAGTCTTTTTAAATTTTCTGCAATAATCAAATTAAGCTTTTCCAAAATTTAACCTCCAATTTATTGACAGTATACTGCACAAATAGTATCATTATATTACACAGTATAATATATCGTTCGTTTTGTATATTATACCATACGAAAATTAGGAGGTAAATATACATGCCAAATCTCACAGCATTCTTATCCTATGTCCTTATTGCAAACTTTGCGCCTGGAGCAAATACTATTATATCAATGTCAAATGCAGGTAGATACGGATTTAAGAAAAGCATAATGTTTAATGTAGGTGTTTTCTTTGGTGTATTTGTTATATTTGTTCTAAGCAGTGTCTTTAGTGTAATACTTTATGACTACATCCCGTCAATTAAATCAATTATGGCCTGTATTGGTGCAGCTTATATTCTATGGCTTGCATGGCAAATCTACAAAAGCAGTCCTCAGAATGACCATAAGACACAAAAGCGTACAAACACACTTTTATCGGGATTACTTTTACAATTTGTAAATCCTAGTGTTATTATTTATAGTCTTGCAACAGTTTCAACATTTATAATGCCTTATTACAAATCTACATTTACGCTTTTATATTTTTCTTTAATTCTTGCTTTTGTTGGCTTTGTAGGAACCTGCTGTTGGGCATTGTTTGGCTCTATTTTTCAGAAGTTCCTTATAAAAAATTATAAAATTGTCAATATTGTTATGGCATTGTTGCTTGTCTATTGCTCTATCTCATTATTTCTTTAGTTAAATACTTGCCTAATCTTTATCTGTATTTTTATTTTTACAAATTGAAATCACAGTTTCTAGTTAAATAGGCAAGTTTATATATAAATCAATTACAGAAAATTAATGAATTAAGTTAAAAAGTTACTATTAACTTTAGCTTAAAGAGGAGGTTACATATGAAACGTAACGAAGCATTAGCATTATTAAAAGAACATGTTAAAACAGACCGTGTATTAAGACATTCTCTTGCTGTTGAAGGGGCAATGGCAGCTTATGCAATAAAATTTGGGCAAGATGAAGATTATTGGGGATTATTAGGATTACTTCATGATGTTGACTTTGAAAAATACCCTGAAGAACATCCAAATCGTGCTCCTGGAATTCTTGAACCTGCAGGCTTTGATGAAACATTTATTGCAAGTGTTCTTTCTCACTCTTCAGAAACTAAAATCCCAAGAGACTCAAAAGAACGTCAATGCCTACATGCAGTGGATGAAATGGCAAGCTTCATCATTGCAATTGCATTAATGCGTCCTACAAAACTTGAAGGATTGAATGCTAAATCTGTAAAAAAGAAAATGAAAGATAAAGCCTTTGCCAAAGCAGTAAATCGAGAACAACTAATAACATCTGCTGAAGAATTAGGTGTTGAATTTAATGAGCATGTAGATACTATTGTTAATGGTCTCATTGCACATGAAGCAAAACTGCAAGAAGAAGGATACAGTTTATTAGATTAAGCAGTAAGATACTATATGGATACAATGTGAAAATTTAATATGTGCTCTGAAAAATAAGTTTTCTATAAAAGCAGCTTAGCTCTTTAGAAATTAAGGATTAATAAT
>NZ_DKLM01000020.1:14087-21982 GCF_002455975.1 Clostridium sp. UBA6640 | reverse complement strand
TTTCATCCCTAATTCTTCATTCTTCATTATTAATTCTTAATTTCTAAGGATTTAAGCTATTTTATAGAAAACTTATTTTCCAAAGTATACTTTAAGTTTTCACATCATATCGCTATAATCACCACTTTTTTATATATTATATTGATAATAATAGCATAATAATCTTCCATTATATAGTTTTCTATTTTTATCTGCTTTTCTTCCAAAACATTTTTGGAAATCTTCATATGAAGTAAGTATGTAACAAGACCAATCATTTAGGTCACTATACACCTTTGAAAAGTCCCTATATAAATTTTTAACTTCATCTTCTTCTAAAAGTCTTTCACCATAAGGAGGATTAGTAATTATTATCCCACGTTTTTTCTTTGAACTAAAGCTTTGCATAGGAAGTCTTTGGAACTTTATACAGTCATCTACTCCAGCTTTAATTGCATTGTTCATAGCCGTTCTCAATACTCTACCATCTATGTCTGAGGCTAAAATTTCAAGTTCACTATTATTTTCTGCACTTTTAGCACCTTGCCTAACCTGATCCCAAACTTCTTTATCAAAATTAGGCCAGTTCTCACTTTCAAATTTTCTATTTACACCTGGTGCAATATTTCTAGCAATCATAGCTGCTTCTATTGCAATAGTTCCAGATCCACAGAGAGGATCTGCTAAAATTCTTGATCCATCATATTTACTTAATAATACCATTGCTGCAGCTAAGGTCTCCTTAAGTGGTGCTGATCCTGCATTTTCTCTATATCCTCTTTTATGTAAACCTGCTCCTGAAGTATCTATTGAAAGTGTAGCTAAATCTTTTAACAGAGCTATTTCTATTTTATAAATTGGTCCATCTTCACTAAACCAATTAGTATTGTACTTTTCCTTCATTTTTTCTACTATTGCCTTTTTAACAATACTTTGACAGTCTGGCACACTAAAAAGAGTAGACTTAACTGACTTTCCTATTACGTGCATTTTCCCATCTTGTGGTATTAACTCTCCCCAATCTACCTTTAAAGTTCCTTGAAAAAGCTCTTCAAAGGTCGTCGCCTTAAATTCTGCCATTTTAATAAATACTCTCTCAGCAGTTCTAAGATGAATATTACAAATAGCAATATCCATCTCATCTCCTTCAAAAGTTACTTTTCCATTTTCCACCTTTAAATCTTCATAACCTAACTCTTTAAGTTCTTTAGCAGTTATAGCTTCTAATCCAAAGGTAGTAGTAGCAACAATCGTATACATCATAAGTTTTCTCCTAGCTTTCTAAAATTTTTACTGAATCCTCTCCATCAAATTCCTCAATCATAACAGATATAATTTCTTTTTTTGATGTAGGTATATTCTTTCCAACGTAATCTGCTCTTATTGGTAGCTCCCTATGTCCTCTATCTACTAAAACAGCCAGCTGAATCATTTCTGGACGTCCTAAATCGATTATAGCATCAATGGCAGCTCTTGCAGTTCTTCCGGTATATAAAACATCATCAACCAATATTATCTTTTTACCTTCAATAGGTACATTTATGTTTTTATCATTTAATCTAGGTTCTGGCGAAATCATTGTTAAATCATCTCTATATAAGGTTACATCTACGCTTCCAACTTCTAATCTTGTTCCTTCGAAAACTTCAATTAAATCTGCAAGTCTTTCAGCTATAGGCACTCCTCTACTTTTTATACCTACCAATACTAAATTATCAATTCCTTTATTTTTTTCAATTATTTCATGAGCTACTCTTGTCAAAGTTCTTTTTATTGCCGTCTTATCTAATAATACAGATTTAAATTCCACAATAACCACTCCTTATATATCACTTTTTCTTAAATTTCCAATTAAATCCTCAAAATATTTTGGTATATTTGAAGTAAATTTCATATATTCATTTGTAGTAGGATGTATAAATCCTAATTCTTTAGCATGTAATACTTGTCCTTGTAATTTAAACTTTTGTTTCTTAAATCCATATACTGTATCTCCCACTAAGGGATGACCTATATAAGCCATATGTACTCTAATTTGATGTGTTCTACCTGTTTCTAAATTGCACCTCACCAAGGTATAATGATTAAATCTTTCTAAAACTTTATAATGAGTTGTAGCTTCCTTACCATTATTTTTTACCACTGCCATTTTAATTCTTTCCACAGGATGTCTTCCTATTGGAGCATTTATAGTACCACTATCTTCTTTTAGCTTACCTTCTACTAAGGCATAGTATGTTCTTGTCATACTATGTTCCTTAAGTTGTTCTGCTAGCTTATTATGAGCATTATCATTTTTAGCTATAACTAGAATCCCTGAAGTATCTTTATCAATACGATGTACTATACCTGGCCTTACAACTCCGTTAATTCCTGACAGATCATTACAATGGTATAATAGTGCATTTACTAAAGTACCACTATAATTCCCTGGTGCTGGATGCACCACCATATCCTGAGGCTTATTTATCACTATAACGTCATTATCTTCATAAAGAATATCAAGAGGTATATCTTCCTTTTCTACCTCCAAAGTTGTAGCTTCTGGAATCTCTATAATAACTGAATCATTTAATTTAAGTTTATAATTACTTTTTTTAAATTTTTCATTAACCTTAACCTTTTCTTCTTCAATCAACCCTTGAACATAAGAACGAGATTTACCTTCTAACCTCTCTGAGATAAATACATCTAGCCTTTTATTTATATCATTTTCTTTTACTTCTAATCTTTCTATTTTCATTAAACTTCGTTCCTTATTATACAAATTATTAGTCCTATTGTTCCTAAAGTTACAAATATATCTGCCACATTAAACGTTGGAAAATGATAAACATCTTTATAATGTACCAAGATAAAATCTACAACATATTTATAAACTACCCTATCATAAAAATTACCTATAGCTCCTGATATTATCATAGCAAAGCTTATTCTAGTTAAAAGAGATTTAGGTTTATATTTAATTAGATAAAATAATATAACTCCTATAACTAAAAAAGTAGTAATTACTAAGAACCATACCTTATTTTGAAGCATTCCAAAAGCTGCTCCTCTATTTTCTAAATACTCAAAGGAAAGTAGATTTTTTATTATTTCTATTCCTTCATTATTTTTTAAAACCTTTAGTGCCCATATTTTAGATAATCTATCTAAAATCATGCCTAAAAATATAATTATAAATTCTAACGCCATAGTTGCTCCCCCTAGAGTNNGATAGCCTAGCTATCAGAAATATTATATAAATAAATTTTTAGTCTGGTAATTGATTTTTATACTGTTCATTACTAATTAAATCCATATGATCTACATAATAATTGTCATCATCATAATCTTCATCATATACATTATCCATAGCATTAAATCTAGCTACTGCTTGATAGCTATCTTCTGCATCAAATCCTACTAAAGATGTATTATCATTAAAGCCATATCTAAAAGGAAGTCCTAATACTCTCTCTTCTGAAGGCCTATTATTAATATCATCAGGAACAGCATCATTTGTGCTATTTTGACAATGTACACAGTGTTCAGCATAAGGAATAAATTCTAGCCTTCCTTGTGGTATAGGCTTCTTACATATTTTGCAGTTGCCATATTCTCCACTTTCTATGTTTTTAAGTGCATTATCTATTTTATTTAAAATAGCTACTTCATTGCCCTTAAGCGCCCTATCTCTCTGTATATCAACTAGATTTCCTGCTGCATCTGCTCCATGATTATCATAATGTGAAAGCTCAGAAGACATCTCCACATTTGAATTTACAGTCCCATTGCTTTCAATTTGATCTATTATCTGATTTACCTTGTTCTTTTCCTTTAATAACTTATCTCTAAAATAATTAAGCCTAGTTTTGTCCATTTTTATCCACTCCTCAAATAAAAGCTAATAAATTTACTACTCTTAATTATTTTCTCAATATAACTAAATTTTATTACAATTCATCAATTATATTTATAATATTTTTAAAACACATTAATGAATTAGGAAAGGAAACATTGCTGCATTGATAATCACCAATAGTAGTTATTCCTCTATTCCTCATAGAGGCTATTAAAAAGGCTAGTGCAATTCTGTGATCCTTATAAGAATTTATATAGACATCTTTTTTAATATAATGATTTAATCCTAATATTTCAATATTATTATCATTATAACATGCCTCTACTCCTAAATTCTCTAAGTTGTTTATTATAGCTTCTATCCTGTTACACTCCTTATATTTTAGCTCCTCTATTTCTTTAAATACAGTTTTTCCACTACTAAAGGCTGCAACCACACTTAACATTGGTATTTCATCTATAATACTAGGTATATCTTCACTCTCTACAATTACTCCATTTAAATTACTACTATAAACTGTAACATCTCCTACAGGTTCCTCATTTATATAACCTTTATTACTTACCGTAATTTTGCCACCCATTTTTTTTAGGATTTCAATATACTTTATTCTTCCACTATTTAATAGAACATTTTCAATTTTTATAGAAGATTTTTCTCCTAATAAGGTTGCTCCAATCAAGAAAGCTGCTGAAGAAGGATCTCCAGGGACAAATATATCCTTTGAATCCATGGATGAATTCTCTATAAAAATACTGTTTTCTTTTTTTTCAATATGGCATCCTAGATATTTAAACATATTTTCTGTATGATCTCTAGTAGGTATCTTTTCTATGACTTCTGTTCTTCCTTTTGATAAATATCCTCCAATTAAAATACAGGATTTTACTTGTGCAGATGCAACAGGAAGCTCATATTTAATACTTTTTAATCCATTATTTTTTTTAAATTCCAAAGGAAGTTTTTCATCTTTACAACAAATATTTGCTCCCATTAATCTTAAAGGCTCTACAATTCTTTTCATTGGTCTATTACTCAATGAATTATCTCCAATTAGTGTAGTTTCTATATTACATCCACTTAAAAGCCCACTTAGCAATCTTGCGGAAGTTCCAGAATTGTTCACGTTTAAAACTTCTACTTTATCATTGAAATTTTTATAACCTGGCGAAGTTACAGATAGTTTATCTTCATGTAAAACAATATCAACTCCTAATTTCTTCATACATTGAGCTGTTGATAAACAATCTTCACTAAGTGGGAAATTATAAATATCATAATTCCCCTTTGGTATAGAACCAATTATTAAGGATCTATGTGCAATAGATTTATCTCCAGGTACATTAATAATTAAATCTTTAAACTTCTTATATCCTTCAACTACTAAATCCATAGAGTTATATCTCCTAAAAAATATTTTTTAACTCATTAACTTTTGAAACTATAGATTTCATTATATCCATAGATACGGTTTGCTTTGAATCAGAAATTGCCTTATCTGGCTCTATATGACTTTCTATCATAACTCCATCAGCTCCACTAGCAATACTTGCTATAGCCATTCTTTCTACTAGTTCTCTTCTACCTGTTCCATGACTAGGATCTACAATTATTGGTATTCTACATTTTTCTTTTATTACCGCTACGCTATTCAAATCTAAAGTATTTCTGGTATAAGTTTCAAAGGATCTAATACCTCTTTCACAAAGCACTACACTTTCATTTCCACTAGACATAATATATTCTGCAGCATTGAGCCACTCAGTTAATGTAGCACTCATACCTCTTTTTAATAATATAGGTAAATTACACTTACCTAATTCTTTAAGCAATGTATAATTGTACATATTTCTTGACCCTACTTGTATCATATCTATATAATCTATACATTTTTCAATATCTCTTGCATCCATTATTTCTGTTACTATAGGCATGTTAAACTCTTTTCCTACCTCATGAAGAATTTTTATACCTTCATATTTAAGTCCTTGAAAATCGTAAGGAGAAGTTCGAGGTTTAAAGGCTCCTCCTCTTAAAATATGTACTCCCATATCTTTTAAGTTCTTTCCAATTTCTTTCATAGTATCATAATTTTCCACGGAACAAGGACCAGATATTATTATTTTTTCTTTCTCACCAATAGTTATATCTTTTACTTTAACTGTTATTTTAGGACCGCTATTATTTCCTACTAATAAATTTTCCATAAGATGCTCACCTACATAGCTCTTAACATGCTTTTTAATATGTTGTTGGAGTTTTCTACTGCTATGTCTTTAAATTTCTCATAATCCATATGAGCACCATTATTTGCATTATCTGATATAGATCGTATTATTATAAAAGGAATGTTATTTAAATGCGCAACATGAGCTATACTAGCACCTTCCATTTCGCATGCTAAAGCTTCAAATTCATTTTTTAACCATCTAATTTTCTCTACATCTGCAATAAATTGATCCCCTGATACTATTCTTCCAACAAAACTTTTATGGTCCTTAAGGTCTTTGCAAGCCCCTTTTGCACATTTTATAAGTTCACTATCACATTTAAAATCAAAAACATCCATTCGTGGAATCTGTCCTATCTTGTCTCCGAAAGCTGAAGTATCCATATCATGTTGAACTAAGTCACTAGCAATTACTATATCCCCTGGATATATTTCTTCCCCTATACCTCCAGCTATTCCAACATTTATAACAGCATTTGCCTTATAATCATCTACTAATATTTGAGTACAAACAGCTGCATTTACTTTACCTATTCCACTCTTTACAATTACTACTTCTTTGCCAAAAATCCTACCTTTATTAAAACACATATTTGCCTTTTCAATTTTGCTTTCAACCTGCATTTCATCTATTAAAATTTGTACCTCTTCTTCCATGGCACCTATTATTCCAATTGTCATATTAATAACTCCTTCCTATACTTTCCTTTAATGCTTCTATTATTTCCTTTTCACTAACATCTATTTTTATTTTACAAGCACCAACATCTTCTAGTAATGTAAACTTTATATTATTACCTTCCATTTTCTTATCATGCTTTATAGAATACAAAAACAAGTCTAAATTGTCAACTTTGTAAAAGGTTTCTATATTCATTTTTTTATAGAGATCTTCTATCTCTTTATAGACATTTGCATTCGAATTTAATTTCATTTCAGATATTTTTATGGAAGCTAAACTACCGAGCGCTACTGCTATACCATGTGGAACTAAATAATTTGAATCTGATTCTATAGCATGCCCTATAGTATGTCCAAAATTTAACACATTTCTATGTCCTAGATCCTGGTAATCTTTTTCAACTACTGAAGCCTTAATTTTCAAACATTCTTTAACTATATATAATAATTTATCATTTTCTAATTCCATTATAGCTTTAACATTTTCTTTTATATACTTTAATAGCTCTGGACTTTCTATAAGACCATATTTTATAACTTCACCAAGGCCACTTATAAACTGCAATTTATTTAAAGTCTTTAGAAAGTTAACTGAAACAAAGACAAATATAGGATCATAAAAACAACCTATAGCATTTTTAATTCCCTTTATATTATAAGCTACTTTACCGCCTATAGCACTATCTACCTGAGATATTAGTGTAGTAGGCACATTTATATATTTTATACCTCTCATAAATGTTGCAGCTACAAACCCAACTATATCTCCAACAATACCTCCACCAAAAGCAATTAATATACTATTTCGATCTGCATTATTTTCCATTAAAAAATTATAAATTTTTTCTACAGTTTTATACGTTTTATTTTCTTCTCCCTGATTAAAAACAAAAATCTTATAATTATAATTTTTCATCAGTAATTTTAGCTCTTTTTCATACAATGAATAAACTTTATCATCAGTTATTATATAAAATTTATCTGTACTTTTTAATTTATGCTCATTAAAAGCTAAAAATATTTTACTAATATCATTATCTATATAAACCTTATAATTTTTGTTTTTATTATTTATACAGATTTCTTTCATATACCTTCTCCTTAAAAACTACATCTATAGGGTTCCTTAATGAAAATCTAATTTATGCATGATTTTAATTT
>NZ_DKLM01000020.1:0-14059 GCF_002455975.1 Clostridium sp. UBA6640 | reverse complement strand
TCAAAGCCTTTGGAGTTTTTTAGAATAAATTTTATTTTAGAAATTCACTAAAGGTGAATTTCTTCCTAAATTCTTCATTCTTAATTATTAATCCTTAATTTATAGAGATTTAAACTATTTTATGGAACTTTTATTTTCTAAAGTATATTTAAAATTTTCATATTAGCTCCCTGTATACTTATATTATACCAAACTTTAGCTAAAAAAATCTCACTGTAAAAGTGAGATTTTAATCATTATTAGCAAAAAAGCTCTTTATTTCTTCTAGTTCTGTAGCATCATAATTTAAATTTTCTTTATCTAAATCTGATTCTTTTAAATTATCTAAGCCTTTTTCTTCTACATTTTCTTCTATAATATTTGATATATTATAGTTCTTATCAAAATCCTTTTCCAAAGATTCAAACATTTCTAACTGACTTACCATAAAATTTCTAAATTTAGTTCTAAATTTTAAAAATTCTTGTTTAGTTTTATCAAACTCATCATTAATTTGAAGTACATCGCTATGTGCTTTATCTAAAACCTTCTTTGCAGATTCATTAGCATTTCTAATTATAAGTTCAGCTTCATTTTGTGCTGTTATCTTAGCTTGTTCAGCAGCATTTTGTGCTAATAATAGCGTACTTTGAATTGTAGCTTCTATTTTTGAATAATGATCTAGCTTATCTTCAAAAACAGAGATTCTTTCTTTTAAAGTAGCATTCTCTTTATAAACACTTTCATAATCCTCTGAAACCTTTTCTAGAAATTCATCAACTTCGTCTAAATTATATCCTCTCATAGATCTTTTAAATTCTTTATTATTAATATCTATTGAAGTTAATCTCACGTAAATCACCCCTAATCAATTGTACTTTTTTATAGAAATTCTAAGTCTTTGGCTTTGTGTTTTGTTTATAAAATCACAAATCTTAAATTTTCCATAACCTCTAATAGTCAATATATCCCCACTACAAAGTAATTTATCCTTTTTTAAAATTCCAATATGGTTTAATAATATTTTATTACCTTCTATAAGCTCTAAAGCCTTACTTCGAGATACATTACATAAGGAACTAACCATATTATCTAATCTTAAAGATGTAACTACTATAGTTCTCTCTTCAAATTTAATTTTAGGTCCATATTTTAATGGTTCATCTACTATTACAACATCACAAGGACAAGTATTAATATTAGTCAAGTTAAGTCTAATAAAATCTGTAATTTCATTATATACAGGTACATAACAACATTCTTCATCTAGAATTAAATCACCTAATAGTTCTCTTTTTATTCCTAAAGACATTATTGCACCTAAATAATCCTTATGTTGTAGATTTCTAAATTTAGATTTATTACATATCTTTAACAAATCTATAGGATAATAATGGGGTTCTTCATAACAATCAAATGCTAACATTGCTCTATCAAACTCTTCAAAAACACCATTATAATAAACTTTAATTTGTAGATTATTCTCCATATTCTTAAGTTTTTTATAAATATCAGGGTATGTAAAAACTTTGCTGTATATTGTCCCATTAATTTTTTTAGCTAAAATAATTTGATCGTAAAGTTTTGATATTGAATTATTCTCGTATTCTAAAAAACTATTTATAAAAGCTTCTTTTGTTATCATATTCACATTATATCCTTACCAATACTGACAATATGATTTGCTGTATAAAATATATTAGAAAGTAAGCAATTATAGGAGAAAAATCAATAGCAAACCCTTTTAAAAATAAATCATTTATTTTTTCTGCTGGCTCCATGATTGGAGCTGTGAATGTTCTTATAAATTTACCAACTTTACTGTATCTTCCATTAGGTATCCAAGTTAATAGTACTTCTATTAAAATTGCAGCTCTAATTACTTCAAAAAAGGTATCTACTATTCTAATTACCATTTGTCCCACCATTATTTAGGCCAGCTAAAAAGTCCTTTACTTGATAATTCACTTTTTAAATCATTAGTGACTTCAACATTTGAAGGACATAATATAAATACACCTTTTTCTACCTGCTGAAGATCTCCTTCTAAGGAATATACAGCTCCAATTAAAAAATCTAATATTCTCTGTCCAACCTTTTGTTCTATACCGTTTATATTTACAAGAACTATTTTTCTATTTTTTAAATTGTCCACTATAGCTGTTGCTTCATCATATTCTTGCGGCTTTATTATTACCACTTTAGCAGAAGTCGCTGTGTGGATATTTACAATTTTATTTTGTTTTTTAGTAGTTGAACCAAAAGTTTCTATATCAATATCATCTTCATTTTCTTCTTGCTCTTCAAATTCATCCATTTCTTCTTCGTCAATATTGTCATCCATTCCTAAAATTGTTAAAACTTTGTTAAACATATTCTTTTCCATTTATGATTACCTCCTAAATTATTAGTTATACTGCCTTTCGCCAAAGATTCCTTTTCCAACTCTTATCATATTGCTACCTTCCTCAATGGCAATTTCATAGTCATGAGTCATCCCCATGGATAAAATTTCCATAGATATGTTCTTAAAGCTTCTTTTACTTAAGTTATCAAAGATTTTTTTCATTTCACTAAAATAATATCTACAGCTCTCCTCATCACCAATAGGTATAGTAGCCATTAGCCCTCTAACCTTAATTGAACTGTAGCTTTCACAAACATTTAATAAATCTTCTAATTCTTCTATCTCAACTCCAGTTTTTGAAGCTTCTCTTCCTATATTAATTTGAATGAGTACATTAGCAATTTCATTATTTGCTGAAAATTGTTTTTCTATCTCTTCCGCTAACCTTATACTATCTAATGAATGTATGAGATGAACTTTGCCTACTAAATATTTAACCTTGTTTCTTTGTAAATGTCCAATAAGATGCCATCTTATATCCTTAGGCAATTGTTCATACTTCGTCTTTAACTCTTGCACCTTATTTTCACCAAAATCTCTAGCTCCAGCTTCATAAGCTTCAACTAGATCTTCAACAGGTTTAGTTTTAGATACAGAAATTAAGGTAATCTCATTTGAAATTTTATTCATTATAGCTTCATAATTATGTCCAATTGACAATATTCTGACCTCCTTATGGTGATTCTTAAAACAAGAATTAATATTCTTTTATATATTCTTCATCAGATTGAAAAATTCCTGCAAAAAAATTCATAAAAATGGTATATTATTTCTCTGTAACTTCACCTAGGTAATTACTTTTAATTGTACCATTATATGGCTGTATTTCTACATTATCTAAAGTTTCAATTTCAACATAACATTTTCTTCTTTTTAATTTTTTAACATGATTTTCTTGAGTCTCTAAATAATTTGTCATCACATCTTTATTTCCAATAACAGTTATGTAAAAAGGTGCTACTACCTTTATTCCATTGACATTGACAGTGGATCCCCAACAAAGTCCAAATGCATTGTAAGTTATCCTATAATCATTAACTGCTATAGCTTCTGCTCCCGCATTTCTAAGTTCATTTATTACTTTTACAAGATCTGCATCATGTATTAGCATACTTTTATGATAGTTCCCTCCAAAATTAACTTCTGGAGAGTCATTTAGTGTAATTCTTATACCTTCACCTTGTAGCGGCACAGTACCTAAAATCATTTTGTTTTCATTTAATTCTTTATTTATTTCACTTAAAACTCCATAAGTGTTTTGTGAGTTATGCTCATATTTTTTAATTTTTCTATTTAATTCATTTAATTCTCCTTGTAAATCACTTATTTGTCTTTGTAAATCTCTTCTTTCATTGTGAGCAAGTTCATATTGCTTAACATCTAAAAAAGCATTGGATTTTCCAAGGTCAATATTCATAGAAATCAATAGTCCTACAATAATTGAAGCAATGAACAAAAATATAGTAGCTTCGTTAGTTCGCATCTAATCACCTCAATTATGAAATTTGGCTCTATCCATAAGTAGTCTTCTAATAACAGCAAAATTATTAAATATTCTTTCTCCAAATACTATAACTGCTGCTAAATATATAGGAATACCTAATTTTTCTCCCAAATATACCATAAGTGCTGCTAATAAGGCATTACCAAAAAATCCTGATATAAATATATCCGGTTTAAAATCTTTATTTAGGGAAGCTCTTACTGCACCAAATACTGAATCTATACAAGCAAATATTGCTACAGATATATATGGTGAAAATTTAATAGGGATATTTATATTCCACACGATTCCTAATATTACTCCAATTAACAGACCTATAAATGCTACCATCTAATCACCTCTATTTATTTTCAACTTGTTTTGCATAATCAAACTTTTGGCTTGTATTGTTTTTCTTTATTACAACTTCATCTATAATTTCATATCTTACATCACACAACTTCGAAAGGCTGTCTGGTATTGTTGTTGGAAAGTTTAAAGCTCCCTCTAACTTCTTTCTATCACCTATAGCTTTAATTACAACCCTCTGCTGAGGAGATATTCTCTCATTGCTTACGATGATAGTATCTCCAGCATCTCTAATACCACTTCGTGATGTCAATCTTATATCATTTATTGAAATCGCTTCTGCATCTGCTGCATTTAATTCATTAACTATACCTAATAACTGTTCATCATACATAGGTCTAAACTTTATATCATTTGCAAATAGATTTTTTTTAGGCGTTATATATATAACTACGCCTTCTCCCTTTACATCTACTGCTCCAGTTTGTAATCTGGTTTGCTGTAATTCTTCTAAAAGAACTTTACTTTCTTCAGTTCTTCCTGCTGCTGCTTCTTCAAATTCTTTAGCCTTAGCATTTAGATCGCTGATTTGCTTTTCAAGTTGTTCCTTTTGCTTTCTCAAATGTTCATTTTCAATTATAATTTCTGGATTAGCCTTTTCTTCATCTGTAGGAATTGTTTGTTTATTTATAGTTGAAATTTGAGCAGTTAACATATATCCTAAAAGAAGAAATATAAGTGCTATCGCAATTTGATATGAAAATTTTTTCAATTAAACCCCTCCTAATCCTGCTTATATATTACTGGGTTCCCATCAAAGCTAACATCAATATACCCTTTCATATTTTTAAGTTGTTTATCCTTCAATATACTAAATGCCTTTGCTAATTTTTCTGGCATGTCATCATCAGTTCCAATTTTAATATAAACTTTATTATTACAATGAATTTTTATATCAAGAAAATTATTTAGTTCAATCATAGTAATTTTTACATTCTCATCTTTTGAATTATAATCATATATAATATCAGATAAAGTATTAATATCCTTTAACTTCTTCTTATTTCCCACAGGAATTTCACTCCCTAAAGTTGGATTGGAAAGATTTATACCTTCTAATCTTACCAAATTAGGATTTTCTATAGTCTTCTTTTTATCCAATATTATACCTTCATTGTCAATTATGTAAAATTCATCATTTAATTTACTATAAAAAGCAGCTTGTCTTTCTTTAACTGTTATAATAATTTCATTAGGAAATTTTCTTTTAATATGCGAATTAATTACATAGGGATTTTCCTTCACAGTACTAATAGCTTTATTAGTTTTTACTGTAAATATATTTTCTCCAACTTTTATATTAGATTTTTCTATTATTTCCCCTTTAGTCAAGTTTTCATTCCCTTTAACAGTTATTGAAGCTATATTAAAATAACTTAATTTTAAACATAAAGTAATTAGAATGCTTGTCAACACTATAAATAAAAAAATACCTCTTTTAATAGATTTAATCTTTCTTTTTTTATTTAATAATTTTTCTTTGTTTTTTAATATATAACTATCTTGTTGTTTTTTTAATTTAGACATATTATCTTCACCTATACTATACCCATTATATTTATATGAAAAATTACATTACTTACATAATAACATTAATTTCATTAAAATTCATTACAAAACCATTAATTTACTCTAGAAATTTTAGGACTTAAAAAATAAAATTGACATATAAAAGTAAATGATAAGCCAATGATATTAGCCTGTTTTTATATCAAACAACAGGTCGAAACCCGCTCATAGTTAATCTATGGCGGGTTCCAATAATACATTATCATATAAAATAGCTTAAATACTAGCTTATTATTTTTTTGAATATACTCTATTTACCGCTATACGCATTTTGCCTAGTTATATTTAAAAGTATTCCCATCGCCATCATATTTATAACCAACGAAGAACCTCCAGAGCTTATAAAAGGAAGTGGCACCCCTGTTGTAGGCATAGAAACAGTAACAACTGCTATATTTATAAGTGCTTGAACTATTACTACTGCAGTTATACCTGTAGCTAATAAGCTACCATATACATCTTTCGCTTGTACTGCTGCCCTAAGCCCTCTCCATAAAAATATTATGAATAGGGTAATTATGAACATACATCCAATAAAACCTAATTCTTCACCAATAACTGCAAATATAAAATCATTGTGAGGCTCAGGAATATAAAAGCATTTTTGTCTCGATTGACCTATTCCTACTCCTGTAAGTCCTCCAGATCCCAGTGCTAAAAGTGATTGAATCAACTGATATCCTGTATCTTGCGCATCTGACCAAGGATCTAAAAACCCTGTTATCCTTCTCATTCTATAAGGTTCTATCTTTATAGCTAATCCTACCAATGCTACTAGTCCTCCTACTAACCCTCCAATAAATTTAAGTTTAGTACCGGCAACAAATAACATTCCTACTGTCACTATCATTATAACTGTAGCTATACTTAAGTTCTTCTCTGCAATTACAAGACCAGCATAAAATCCAGATATCAATAAATATGGCAAAACACCTTTGGTAAAACTCTTAATTTTTTCACCTTTTCGTTCAACACTCATTGCAGTAAATAACACCACTGTATACTTAGCAATTTCTGATGGCTGAAAAGATGCTGGTCCAAGCTTTATCCACCTTTGAGCACCGTTAACTGGGGGAAATAGAAACACTAGTAATAATGCAATTACTGTGAAAATCATAAGTTTTCCTGTATGTCTTTTATATTTATGATAATCTACATTTATAGTTATTATCATGCCAAAAGTTCCCAAACATGCCCATGCAAGCTGTCTCCACAAAAAGAATTCTGCATTATTTTGATGAAAAGCTGCAAAATATGAACTAGCACTATAAACCATAACCACGCCAATTGATACTAACATTAAAATAGTAGCAAATAATACAAAATCAATTTCTCCTAGCTTTACCTTGGATTTTTTCATATCTCATCCCCCTATATTATTTTAGGCACCCTAAATCAATTATCTAAGGTGTAATTGATAAGAAT
Organism: Clostridium sp. UBA6640; assembly: GCF_002455975.1. Taxonomy (GTDB): domain Bacteria; phylum Bacillota; class Clostridia; order Clostridiales; family Clostridiaceae; genus Clostridium_J. Next base: position 6,827 of record NZ_DKLM01000020.1, on the reverse strand, counting down.
CCTATCAAACATAATACTACAGTAATTATAGAAAATACTGCTACAATTTTACTTTCATGCCACCCACTAAGCTCAAAATGGTGATGAAGAGGACTCATTTTAAACACTCTTTTACCAGTAAGTTTAAAAGATATAACCTGAATAATAACAGATAGAGTTTCAATTACATATATTCCTCCAACAATTAATACTAAAAGCTCAAGCTTTAATATCATTGCTACAGCGCCAATAGCTCCACCTAAAGCTAAAGATCCTGTATCACCCATAAATATCTGTGCAGGATAAGAATTATATCTTAAAAACCCTAACAATGCTCCTGCTACCACTCCACAGAATATAGATAAATTGTAATATCCCATTCCAAAACTTACAAGTGCAAAGAAAGTCATAACTAATAATGTTATTGAACTAGCTAATCCATCTAATCCATCAGTTAAATTAACCGCATTAGTAGTTGCTGCAAAATAAAACACGATGAAAGGTATAAATAGCGGTCCCAAGTTAAAAGTTTTATTAAAAAATGGTATTATTATATCTGTTCCAATTCTTGTAGAAGCATAGTATCCAAGAAAAATTGAAAGAATAACTAATAGTATCATCTTTTGCCATGATTTTAACCCTTCATTATGCTTATGAATTATTTTTAAAGAATCATCTAACATTCCTATAATTCCAAAGCCAACTAATGAAACTAAAGCAATTATTGTTTCATCTGCTACATTTCTTAGAACTGCAAATAAAGTAATAGCTGAAGCAATAATAAATATTAATCCACCCATGGTAGGGGTTCCTGCTTTTTTTAAATGACTCTTAGGTCCGTCATCTCTTATATTCTGTCCAAATTTAAATTTAGTTAAGAGCGGAATTAATAATGGTGATAAAAGTAAAGAAATAACAAATGCTACCAATACTGAATAAACAACTTTACTCATTTTATATCCCCTCCTTAACATTTAGATCTTCTAGTCCACTTACGATACTTTCAAATTCCATCGACCTAGATGCTTTTACTAAAATTACATCATCAGTATCTATCTCAGAAGCTAAGTATTTTACTACCTCTTCTTTATTTTCAAATAATATACAATTTTCATCCTGAAAACCATCTTTAAAAGCCTTTTTAAAATCACCTATTGCTATAAGTAAATCAATCCCCTTAAGCTTAGCGTACTGTGCTACCCCCTTATGAGCATTATAGGATTCATCTCCTAGTTCCTTCATAGTCCCTAATACTGCTATTTTTCTACCACCTTTAAAATCCTTTAATACATCTAAAGCTGCTTCCATTGAATCAGGGCTCGCGTTATAAGCATCATTTATAACTGTAAATTTATTATATTTTAATATATCAAGTCTCATAGAAGTAGCCTCTAAGTTATTAAACCCTTTATTTATATCTTTATAGTCCATATTTAATTCTCTAGCTGTAGCTATTGCTAATAGTGAATTAAGCACATTATGTTTTCCTAAAACAGGTACAACAAAATTCTCATCAATTAACATATTATTTTCTCTTATATTAAATTTTATATTGCTATCACCTATAATTATTCCATTTGCCATGAAATTATAATCACTTTCTATGCCAATTTTTATAATTTTATATTTATCTGAAGATATTTCACTTAATAGAGAGCTATCTCCATTAACTATTAAAACATTGTCCTTCTCAAAAAAGTCTGTAATTTCCATCTTTGCTTTTAATATATTCTCTTGCGTCTTTAAATTTTCTATATGAGACAATCCAACATTAGTTATAACCCCAATATCTGGATTTGAAACTCTAGATAGTCTATGTATTTCACCTAAGTTGCTCATGCCAAGCTCTAATACTGCTATATCATAAGAATTATCTAAATTAAATATCATAAGTGGTAGTCCCACCTCATTGTTAAAATTACCTTTAGTTTTAAAAACCTTATATTTTTCACTTAAAACTGCCGCTACTAAATCTTTAGTAGAGGTCTTTCCTGTAGAGCCTGTGATTCCTATTATTTTAACATCTAACTTATCTCTGTAATATTTTGCTAAATCTAATAGTGCCATTCTAGTATCTTCAACCAATACTATAGAAGTATATTCACATAGATCTTCTTTATTAAAATTTTCATTATGGACTATACATAGTGCTGCTCCCTTGCATGAAGAATTTACTACATATTCATGGCCATCAAAATTTTCTCCTTTAATGGCAAAAAAAATGTCATTTTTCTTTACCTTTCTACTATCTATGACAACATTATTAAATCTATCTATTGTGCCTTTTACAATAAGTTTACCTTTTAAGGCATCTGTAATCTCCTTTATATCTAAATATTCCATTTAAGCATACAACTCCTTTATGATTTCACTTATAATTTCCCTCTCATCAAAGTGAATTCTTTTGTCTTTAAGTACTTGATAGTCTTCATGGCCTTTACCAGCTATGACTATAACATCTTTATCTTTAGCAATTTTCATAGCATACTTTATTGCTTCTCTTCTATTTTCTATAACTACATAGTTTTCTTTTTTTAATCCAGCTTTTATATCCTCAATTATAACCATAGGATCTTCTGTTCTTGGGTTATCAGAAGTAATTATTGCTATATCACTTAGATCACTTCCTATGCTACCCATTATAGGTCTTTTGCCTTTATCTCTATCTCCACCACATCCAAAAACAGATATTAATCTACCAAAAGTAAATTCTCTAGCAGAGTTCAATATGTTTTCAAGGCCATCTGGAGTGTGAGCATAATCAAGAATCACATCATACCCTAAATTATGATTTATAGTAACTATTTCACATCGTCCTGGAACAGTTACTTTTTCAAGAGCCTGCTTTATATCTTGTATAGATACACCTTCATGTATTGTAGCCGCAATACATCCTAGTGCATTATAAACATTATATTTACCTGGAATACTAAGTTTAATATTTTCTTCATCTCCATTATAAACTAAAGTAAATTCTATTCCCCTTGAATGAAGTTCTAAATTCTTAGCCCATAACACAGACTTCTCTTCTAATCCATAAGTTATTACATCATTATTAATTGAATCTATAATTTTTTCTCCATAACTGTCGTCTATATTGACTATAGATATCTTGCTATTTAAGAATAATTTTAATTTAGCATTAAAATAGTTTTCAAAAGTTTTATGAAAATCTAAATGATCTTGAGTTAAATTTGTAAATATACCTTCTGAAAATTCCACCCCATAAACTCTATCAAGTTCTAATGAATGAGATGAAACTTCCATTACACAATACTCAACCTCTTCTTTAACCATTTCATTGAACAATTGATGTAATTCTAGAGATTCAGGAGTAGTTCTTTCAGTATAAAGTTTTTTATCTCCTATATAATTTGCAATAGTGCCGATAAGGCCAACTTTGTGTCCACATTGTTCTAATATAGACTTAATCATAAATGTAGAAGTTGTTTTTCCATTGGTTCCCGTTATTCCAATAAGTTTAAGTTTCTTACTTGGATTATCATAAAAATTTGCTGAAGCTAATGCTAAGGCTTTCCTAGTGTCTTCAACCTTAATTAAGGTAATATTTTCATAATCTTGCACTTCTTTTTGCACTATTATTGCAACTGCACCTTTATCTATAGCACTTTTTATATATTTATGGCCATCTAAGCTAAGCCCTTCTATACAAAAAAATACATCTCCTTTATTAATTTTCCTAGAATCGTATTGTATATTATTTATTTCTATATCTAAGCTTCCATTTAATAACTCAAATTTAAAATTCGTTAAAAGCTTATTTAAATTCATAATATCACTCCTTTAAGCTTTTCTTTAAATATGGAAAGTTAATAACAGATTAATTAAAGGTATAAATACTTTTAATTAATCAACATATATATTTATACACTATATCCAAAGACTTATCAATAAATTGCATATAGTCAAAATTTAATTTATATAATATTTCAGCAAACAATGCACAGTGCAAAATTCACAATGTGCAATTAAGGATGAAACTATTTTTAGCAAAATAACCCCTTCAATAAATTTCCAACTAGCAATTGCTAGTTAGTATGTAGCGAACACTGTTCACTGCTACAACTAATCAATTCCAAATTTCTCAGCTTCTGCTGAGAAATATCCACAATCGCGAATCGTGAATTGAATAAAATTGTCCATTATTAATCATTAATTCTCAATTGCCAAAAGATTTATCAATGGAGAATGCACAATTGACAATTAAGGTTGAAACTATTTTTTAGCAAAATAATTTCAACAATAGATTTCTAAGCAGTAATTGCTAGCTGTCTTGTGGTGAACACTGTTCGCCGCTACAACTGATTAATTCTAAATTTCTCAGCTCTGCTGAGAAATATCCACAATTGTGAATTGTGAAATGTGAATTGTGAATTGAACTAGCCTCCTGACACCGTTAAAGTCACATTAACTACCGTTCCTTTTTTTATATGTTGTCTTGGGGCAATACTTTGCTGTGATACTGTACCTTCTCCATCGAACTCTATGCGAAGTCCTAAATTCCCTAAAAGTTCACTTGCTTTTTCTTTGCTGTATCCATTTAAATCCGGAACTGCTACTATAGTGTCTGTGTCCGCTTTTTTACCAGTATACACTATAATTTCTGTGCCTTCCTTAACCATATATCCAGGTTTAGGGCTGACATCAACTATGTACTCCCCGTCTCCTTCTATTTTCATATTTAAATTATTATTCTTTAAAATTTTAATACCGTCATCCTTTTTTGTTCCTCTTATTTCAGGTATAGCTATGTTCTTTAATAAATTATCTTTGCTTTTATCTGAACTGCCTTCTGGGTTTAAAGCTAAATAATTAAATATATCTTGAAATAGACTTTTACCTACTGGTGCTGCTACTTCGTTGCCGTAATATTTAGATGGATCAGGCTCATCTACTGTTACAACTATAGTAATCTTAGGATCATTAGCTGGCGCCATACCTACAAATGAACCAATATACTTATCCTTTGCATATCCACCATTTTCAAAATCAGGTTTTTCTGCAGTACCTGTCTTTCCTGCTATATGATAACCAGGTATATATGCAGTTCCATTTTTTTCTACAGCGGCCTCTAAATGTCCTCTCATCTCTTCCAAAGTTTCCGGTCTAAAATTGCCTTCTGTAATCTTAGGATTAAACTCTTGATCTACCACTCTCTTATTATCCTCATCATAATGAACAATTTCTTTCATTAAATGAGGAGTAATTAATTTTCCTCCATTTGCAACAGCATTAAATGCCATCATATATTGAACTATTGATACTGTATCACTTTGTCCAAAAGAAATAGTTGCTAAGTCAGAATTACCCATTAGCTCTGTAGGTTTAACTATTCCTTCAGTTTCTCCCGGTAAATCCACTCCAGTTTTTTTACCAAAACCATATTTTTCAATGTATTTATTTAAAGTTTCTTTTCCCATTCTCTGTGCTAAGGTCATAAAACCAACATTACAAGAATCTGCTATAATATCTCTAAAACTTTGATCCCCATGGCCATCAAGTTTCCAACAGTGAATAGGCCTACCATCTACTACAGAAAAACCACTACAATAAAAATTTTCTCCTTCTTTTACGTTTCCAGTTTCTATTGCAGCTGTAGCAGTAACTACTTTAAAAATTGATCCTGGCTCAAAGGCATCACTTATAGAGTTATTCCTCCACAATGCTTCCGTTTCACTATCACTAAGGTCTTCCGGCCAAGGATTGTTCAAATTATAATCTGGTTTATTTACTGTAGCTAGTATCTCTCCATTATTAGGATTCATGACCATTATAGAAACAGCTTTGGCATTATTATCAGCTAACGCTTTCTCTGCAGCTTTATCAGCGAAAAATTGAATATTTTGGTCAATAGTTAAAACCACATCTCTTCCATCCACTGGTTTACTATACTCAGAAACACTATAAGGCAAATCATCGCTTTTACTGTCAGTTTGAGAAATTTTTATTCCTGGTATACCAGCTAAATATTTATTATAGTATAATTCTATCCCAGTTAATCCCTCACCATCAGAATTTGTGTGCCCAATAGCATGAGATGCAAGTTCATTATTAGGATAATATCTTTTAGTATCTGCTGATATAACCAAGCCTATTATATCTTTTTCTTTTGAATATGATTTAATCTTATCTGCTACTTCTTTTTCAATTCTCCTTTTCAAAATAGCCGCATTTCTAGGCTTACCATTAGGCAGTGGGTCAGTTAAAATGCTGAGCACAGTCTCACTATCCATCTTTAATATTTGTGCTAAATCTGGAGCTATTTGTTTCATAGTTAATTTGTTCTTTTCTAAAGATTCTCTCAATGACTTTAAATCTAAGTCAACTCTATATACATTAGCACTTACAGCTAATTCATTTTCATCCCTATCTAAAATTCTTCCACGCTTTGCGCTTATTCTAGAGTCATTTGTCCATTGCTGCACAGCCTTATTTTTATATCTATCCCCTTCAATAAACATTACTATAACTAATCTATAACAAATGTAGCTAAATATTAAAAATGTAAATAATAATACATATTTTATTCTTTTCTTATTCACTGTTTTATTTTTTGTTTTTGCTTTTGTCACTATTATTCCTCCAAAAATTCTAATACTAAAACTTTTCAGCTTTATTAAGAAAATTTCTTTAGATTTTTTATTTTAAATTACTAGAATTCTACTTGCACATCCTCTTTCTGTTTAAATATGGCAAATCGGTAGCATAATAATTTATATGCTACCGTTATACAGTTGAGAATTGACTATTGACAATGAACAATTATATAGGGATGCAATGTGAAAACTTAAAATATACTATGGAAAATAAATTTTCTATAAAAGTAG
>NZ_DKLM01000041.1:7839-14090 GCF_002455975.1 Clostridium sp. UBA6640 | reverse complement strand
ACAAACATTGCAAAGGAAGAATTAAAGTGAATACCCTAACTATAGATTGCACATTTCAGGCATCTGAAATAAAATAACCAGAATATTGACTAGTTTTTTAAGACACCTTAATTTGTAATATTAAATTATTAATAGAAATTTAGAGATTTTATCTCTTTAGATTTTATATGAGCTTCTCTTTCTTCATTTACCAAAGCTATTGCTTTTCTAATATAATAAAATCCAGTTACAGCTGAAATTATATCAGTTATTGGATAAGTAATCCAAGCTCCTGTTACTCCTAACGATTTTACTAGAAGTATTACTATAGGTATAAATAATATTAACTGTCTATATATTGAAAGTATAAAACTTGTTCTTGCTTCTTCAATTGATTGATAAAAATATATTGCTACATAGTAAATCCCTATTGTAGGGAATAATGATATACACATTCTAAATGCTTTAACAGCCTGTGGTAATAAGTCTTTTTCTTTTAAGAAACTTCCTATTATAGGTTCTGCAAATATCAACATTCCTACCCAAAGTATTACAGAAGTTACTGCAACTCCAATAATAGCTTTTTTAACTATTTCTTTTAATCTCTTATAATTCTTAGCTCCATAATTAAATGCTGCAATTGGTTGCATAGCAGAACTTATTCCTATTACTGTTATATATAAGAACATTGAAATTCTTGTTACAACTCCTACAATTATAATCGCTGCATCTCCGCCTTCTGATGCCAGTATGTTATTTAATAATCCAGCAACCACTGCATCCGATATCTCAATCATAAAGGTTGAAAATCCTATTGCCATTATAGATTTACTTATAGCATTGTCTAAACTAAAACTTAGCTTTAATCTTAAAGCACTTTTAACTCTCGAAAATTTATACATTACAAATATAAATGATATTATTTGCGACGTTACTGTCGCTATTGCAGCTCCCATAACTCCCATCGGGAATATTACAACTAATACATAGTCTATAATTACGTTACATATAGCTCCTATTGACGTTGCAATCATCGTTACCTTATTATTTCCTAGAGCTGTCATTATATAGCAAGGTACAAATGTAAATGCTTGAAATATTCCACCGAATAATATGATACTTATATATTGATTTGCATATGGAAATATAGTATTACTTGCACCTAACTTTGTTATAATAGATGATTTAAATGTAAAAATTATAAGTGGTATTACCGTAAGAGATATTAAAGTTAATATGAAGGCATTACTTATAGTTTTCTTTAAATCGTCATAATTCTCTTCTCCTAAATTCCTGGCTACCGCAGTAGAAGCTCCAACTGCAATTAATAATGCTATTGATGAAAGTAGTCTTTGAATTGGGAATGCTATTGTTAACGCGCCTATAGCATTAGCCCCTACATATCTGCCTACATAAAAAGTATCTACCATATTGTAAAGTTCTGCAACGAACATCGATATTACCGTAGGCAATGCAAACTTAAGTAATAACCGACCTACCTTTCCGTCAGAAAAAATTCTATTGTCCAATCCCATGTTATCCACCTCGTATTAATAGTATTAAATGTTAATTTTATTTCTTTATTTTTCATTTCCTAAATTACCACTCTCTTTCATCAATGCTTTTTGTACTAATACCCTTCTAAAAAACGTCTCTACTTCCTATACTACTATTATAATGGTACAAAAAAATATATGCACTCACCTATTTGCTCTATAAAAAGTACATTTTTAAGGACTTTGCGTTAAACTTTATTCTTCAAAAAAGTATAAAAGCACCCTAAAAAGGGTGCTTTTGTACTTTTTTAAGTAAAATTAGTGTTGCACCATAGCCATCTATATTAGGAGCTAAGTGAAATACTGTACTTTTTCTAGCATATTTAAATTTTATACTTNNNNACTCTATAATCATGATAAAGATTCGTTATATTTAAGAAATATTTCTTCTCTTTAACATTTTTACTTCCTCTTTTTTTCCTAAGTTCTTCAAGTTCAATAAGATTCTCTAAATCTTCACTATGGGTGTATAAAAGGATTTGTAAATCATCTCCCTTAGAAGTTACAATATATCCTTCACCTTTACACACTAAAGTATCACCTAATTGACTTAAAAGATAGTAAGCAAAATAAGATGGCTTTTTAATTCCAAAGCTATTTATAATTCCACTATCACCTATAAAAAGCTGATTGTCTATCTTTATATCCTTTTGTATTACATCTACTGCTTTTATAGAATCTTTGGATTCTGTCTCTAAAGTTGCCTTGTTTATTATATATGGAAGCATATAAGAGGTATCATATATGGGATTTACATTTTTGTTTTCTACATAAGATTCATCTATAAGTTGGAGACTATATTGTTCTGTAAATAATTCTATAATTTGCTCCTTTAACTCACCTTCTATAGAATTATGAAGCTGAAACTTCCACTTTTTAAATTCATAAGCTCCATACTCTTCTGTAAAAAATTTTATAAAATATTTCAATATATATAGTAAATTATCATCTTCAAAGTTTTTATTTTCGATTACAATAAACGGTCTTAACTGCATACTCAAAAGAAAGTCTACTATTTGTTTTATATACATAAAATTTATAAACTCGCTGTTTTCAAATATTCCTAAGTGCTTTGAAAATAGTTTTGTAATTTTCCCATATTCAAATCCTATATTATGTTGAATATCTTTTATATATTTTCTATGATTTTCTTTTAAAAGGTCATAACCATACCCTAGATAAATCACTTCTTTATAATTATGATTGAAATTCCCCTTTGATTCAGCTGCATCTATTTGAAGTCTTATTATTTTTTCCTCATAATTGAATCTTTCGTAATCATCTAGATATTCAGATACATAATCTATAGCTTCTTTTATATCCAAATAATCTATTTTTTTTATTTTCTCAAGATCCTTTTCATCTACTTTATATTTCTTTCTATATTGTTTAGGAGTGAGTTTATAATGTTTTTTAAAATGCTTATTATAATATCTACTATGAGAAAATCCTACTTCTTCAGATATATCAGAAATTGTCATATCTGTATCTAATAAAAGTTTTATAGATTCCTCAACTCTAGTCAAGTTAACAAACTCTTTAAAACTCAATCCCATAGTATTTTTAATTTCATGTGAAAGATAATGTGTGCTTAAAAATTCCTTCTTTGCAATATCTTGAAGGCTAATCTTATTATTATAATTATGATAAATATATTTAACTATTCTGTGATATCTCTCAAGTTGTTCTTCATTGTCCTTAAGCTCTTCTTTTTCATACATTAAATAGTGGAAATTATTTATAAGATGATATAAAAGTTCAATTAATGTTTCTTCTATCATTTCATCATAATCATCCTGCTTTTGTACTACTTCACAAAGCACTATAGATAAATAATTTCGTATTACTTCATATTTTTCTTCATTTTGAACTCCCACATCAGATGAGTTAACATAAAAGAACATGTTTTTTATATCTTCATAAAATTGTTCAAAAAATTTTAAATCTATATGAAACATTAATACTTTGTTTTCTTCATCATCACTATAAATCCTATGAGCTTCTTCTGTATTTATAATTTCAATTTCTCTCTCTTCAACCTCATAGGTTTCTGACTCAATAGTTACGTTAATGGTTCCTTTCAATACAAAAAGTATCTCAAGGTGTTTATGCCAATGTATAGGGTATTCTTTAATACTTACTAACTCAACTTCTACTGGCAAATTTTCTCTAAAACTTGTATACTCTAACCTCATTTAGCATCCCCTCACAAATTGATTTCCATGCCATCATAGGCAAATTTTATATTCTGATCCCTATATTTTTCCTCCAATTTAATATAATCGCTATAAGATTTTCCCCAATCCTCCTCAATATGAGTTATTATTACTTCTTTTATATTATACTTATTCTTAATTTCTATAACTTCCTCCATGGTAAAAAGAGTTTGTTTTAATATATTATCTTCTGGTATAAAGTATCCATCCTTTAATGGCTCATCCGGTATAACATTTCCTAAAATCATACATTCAGCGTTATAAAAGATTTCCTCATCTTTTGGAAAAGGTTTTATGTCACAAGGAGCATATATAAGTTTTCTTTCTCCTTCTTTAAAAACAAATATTGTAGATGTATCAGGAGTTTTTACTGGGATAAAACTTATTTTTATATTGTCTATAGTTATAGATTCATGTTCATTTAAGCTCTTAATTTCAATCAATCCTGTACTTTCATAATACCCTAGATAAGAGCCATATTTATTTCTTATTTGTTTCAAATCTTCAATAACATCATAAAGTCCATAAAGGGATATTTTATTATCAGCAGGTTTATTATCAACTAAAACTTCAAGCCATCTTAACTTTAGATGCTCTATAACTCTCATACCTAGTGTATGATCTGGATCCCAGTGACTATATAATATATTTTTAACTTCACTTATATTTTCTCTATTAATTTGATAAACACTATCCTCTGGAGTATCTATAATAGTTTTTATATCATCAATAAATATTGAGCACCCGCTTCTTGAAAAGGGTACCCCTTTGTTTCTAGCTTCATTACAAACTTCGCATTGGCAAGTAGGCAGCGGAAGTGCAACACATCCTCCTGATCCTAAGACTTTAATTTTCATAAATTTCCTCCCAAGCAACTATCATCAATGGAGAATTGACGATGGACAATTGACAATTATGGTTGAAATTAGTTTTAATCAAACTAATTTCTTTAATATATTTTGTAGCGGCGAACATTGTTCGCCATTTTTTATACATATCGTAATGTAATGGTTATGGCGAACTCAGTTTATGCTGAGAAATATTCATAACTCTGAATTACTCTAAGTTTCAATTGTAATATATTTATATAATACTACTTAAGCAATAATTAATCAAAAGACATTAAAATATGTAAAAAACCAAGTTGAACACGATTGCTGTTCAACCTGGCTTTTATGGGGATTAAAGATTAATTTATGTTATTTTAACTTACTAGCTTAATAATATTTTTTTAACATACTTTAAATTAATTGCTTTAAAGTATATTTATCTCTCTTTCTTCAAATTTTACTTCCTTAGTTTTAAAAATATATATACCTATTAATATAAAAATCAAATTTAAAATTATCCAGTAAACTAAAGAAAACATTATAGTAGGTCTTCCATCTACTGTTGCAAAGTTATGCCGTGTAATTGCTGTATTATAATGTACAGCATAGTTGTTATATTTAACTAGTCCTTTTGTTTCAACTGCTTGACTTAAAACACTTGGACTATAGGCTAATATAGTAGTTATAAAACCTTGATTAAATAATGTACTAACCACAAAAATTATCATTCCTATAAGGTTAAAGTATAAAAATAAAAATAATAGATTTAATAATATTGCCGTACTAGGTAAAATCTTTTCCGTCATGGTTAATAAATTATTATCATTATAAACATCGAAATAATTCTTAAAAAACTTACTCCACTCATTGTTAAATGGCAATTTTATAACTGAAGAAATAGTACAAATCAGTACTATAACTCCTATAAATATAAGGCTTGACACAGAGATAATTATTATACAGTTTTTATAATAACTTAATCTACTGTTGTATTTTAAAATTAAACATTTTTTTAATTGTTCACTTTTTCTTAAGTTAAAAATATAAAGTATGTATCCAGCCGTAAAAACAAAAGTTATACTAAAATGATCGCTTAATACATATATAAAAAAGTCATACCCTGTTCTAAAGACTCCTATTTCTTCGCCATTGAAAGCGTGCATTTGATACCCTATAAATAGCATAAATATAAGTGCTATTAAATAATTCTTTTTATTTTCCATGTTTAATTTCAAAATAAATTTTAACCGCTTAATCATTCTTAAAAGTCTCCTTCTCTTTTAATCACCATATAACTTCAAATTATATATGCAGTAAAAGTAAATTATCAAACATTATTGTGTATAATTGTTATTTTGTATGATTTTCCAATTTTAGTATAATATTTTTCTCATGCCAATAATAGAGTTGTTGCCTATTTTGACCTTAAAATGTAATAATTGCACTAATTTTTAATAAAACTCTTAAATTTCACTCATAAATATATATAAATAAAATTAAGAGTGTGATTAGGCTTCACACTCTTAGTTTTATTTATATATGTTTATTTTTTCTTCCTGTATCATTTAAACTTTAAACATTCTGTAGCAATAGCTAAGAAATTAATAATGAAGAATAAAAAATTTAGGATGAAATTCACTCTTAGTGAATTTCTTAAAATAAAATTTTTT
>NZ_DKLM01000041.1:0-7775 GCF_002455975.1 Clostridium sp. UBA6640 | reverse complement strand
GTATAAGTTAAATTTTCATTGTCGAACCCTATATTATCGCTTCTTATTCTAATTAATAGAAAATAAATCTTCTATCTCTTCTTTACTCATTTTATTTATTATATTTTCATCTTTAAATTTATCTGATATTACATTATCAATCATTTCTTTTTTCTTTTCTTGAAGATGAAATATTTTTTCTTCTATACTTCCCTTAGCAATAAGCTTTATAACCTCTACTGTATTCTTTTGCCCTATTCTATGAGCTCTATCTGTTGCTTGATCTTCCACTGCCGGATTCCACCATGGATCAAAATGTATAACTAAATCTGCTGAAGTTAAGTTAAGTCCTGTGCCTCCTGCTTTTATGGAAATTAAAAACACTTCAATACTTCCTTCATTAAATTCATTTACCATTTTAAGTCTTTCTTCTATTTTAGTACTACCATCTAAATACATATAGCTTATTTCATTTTTATCTAGTCTTTTAGCTATGTTTTTAAGAACAGAGGTAAATTGAGAAAATATTAGTATTTTATGATTGCCGTTTATGCCCTCTTCAATTAAACCTTCTAATGCCTCAATTTTTCCGCTACTTCCCTTATAATTTTCTATAAATACAGATGGATCACAACATATTTGCCTTAATCTAGTCAATAGTGAAAATATTTTTATCTTGCTTTTATTAAAACCATTATTATTAATCTCTTCTTCCATTTCATCCTTAAATTGAGCTAGATAGGCTCCATATATTTTTTTCTGCTCTTCTGTCATTTCAACTATTAATCTATGTTCAATTTTAGGTGGTAATTCTTTAATAACGTCTTTTTTAAATCTCTTTAAAATAAAAGGTTTAATACGTTTATTTAAAGCCTCTAAAGAATTGCTATCATTATATTTTACTATTGGCAATTCATACTTTTGGGTAAATTTTGAATGAGATAATAAATATCCCGGCATAATAAAATCAAAAATTGACCATAGTTCCGTTAATGAGTTTTCTATTGGTGTACCACTAAGAGCAAAATAGCCCTTTGCACTTATCTCTTTTACAGAAGAAGCATTTATAGATGATGGATTTTTTATTTGTTGCGCCTCATCCAATATACAATAATTAAACTTAAAATTTTTATATTCTTCTATATCTCTTCTAATTAATGGGTAAGAAGTTATTACTACATCATTTTCACTTAAATCCTTAATAAGCTCTTCTCTTGTAGATTTATTTCCTGACACAACTATTACTTTAACCTCTGGTGTAAATTTTTCAAATTCATTTTTCCAATTATATATTAACGATGAAGGTGCAATTACTAAAGATGGACCTCCACTCTTTTCTGAAGCTAAAAAAGCAATAGTCTGAAGAGTTTTTCCAAGACCCATTTCATCTGCTAATATTCCTCCAAAACCATAAGTTGCAAGAGTCTTTAGCCACTTAAATCCAAAAACTTGATACGGTCTCATGATATTATGTAAGTTATATGGAAGCGTATAGTCTAGCTCTTTTATGTCCTTTATATTGTTAATAAGTTCTCTAAAATCTTTATTTCTTTCTACAAATTCTATATTACTTTGTTTTATATTCTCATCTAAATAAAGTGCATTATATTTAGATAATATTATATTACCTTCATTAAGCTGTGAATCCTTTATATCTAAATAATCAATTATATTAGCTACATTTCTTAATTCTTTTTCCTCTAAAGATACAAAATCACCATTTTTAAGCTTGTGATATTTCTTCTTTTCTTTTAAAGATTTAAATATATCTTTAAGTTCACTTTTATTAACGCCATCTACATCAAAGCTAAACTCTAAAAGATCATTATTATTTAATCTTATAGCAGCTTTATAATTTGATGATGTATAAACTTTCATATTTTTAAAGCTGTCGGAATAGTAAACCTCTCCGTAATTTTGAAGTTTATAAACTTTGTCTAAGATAAAATCAATAATTTTCTCTTGATCTTTTAAAATAAAGACTTTTTTATCTTCAGTAAAGCCACAGTTTTTTATATTGTCTATTGTTTCCTTTTCCTTTTGTAAATCTCTTATTAAAATTTTATTTGAAGCTTTCTTTAAATTATTTTCAATAGGATTTATGCTCAAATCACCATAATTAAAAGAAACTTCAGCACTTATATTTTCATTAATCCTGTCTAAGTAAATCTTAGTAATCAATTTTTCTTCATAAAAATTATTTTTCATGTTTTGATTAATTTCTAATTTTGCTCCGCTATTTTTTAATGCTGGTATTATGTAATTTACTATATTCTCGCTTTGTTCTTTTGGGAAAACTAACTGATTTTTTTCATACTTTTCCATTTCGCTAAAAATAGGTTTCCAAACCTTTATTTGTTCATCTGAAAGCATATATATTTTATCTTCATAGTACATTACGCTTCTATCTTTAGTTAATTTATAAAACTCACTACCACAAGATAAATGGATCCTATCATCTTTATTTTTAATATCAAATTTTAAAGATAATATATCATCTTCTATTTTTACATTTTTAATATCATCAATCCCATCTACCATATCTATTGTTTTACCTTTAAAAATGTTTAAAAATCTTTTTGTTTGGATATCTGTTAAATAAGCTCTTTTACCTTTTAACATTCTAAAATTAGTTGAAGAATAATTATTAATTTCAATAACGTTATTTAACTCATAAATTTCCAGTAATAAATCTATAAGCTTTCTGTGATCATCATTAAAATATTGTTCGTTAAGGTTAAAAGTAAAATTCTTTCCAAATTCCATAGATTGATTTTTGTATACAGCTTCCAAAAAGCTTTTCATATTTTTAACCACATATTTTTTATTCAATCCTACTTTAAGCTCTATTGAACTACATTTGTCATAGCTGTTTAGAGGATAATATATAATATCCATGGAAAGTTCTTCAGCTGAATTTTTATTGATATCAAAATTACTTTTATACATTTCTACTAAATTATCAATAGAATTTACTTTTAATTTTTCATAGGATCTTTTAGTTTCATTAGAATAATTTATAAGTACAGCTATAATGTGTTTACATGCTTTCATACGTCCATATTCACTAAAGGCAGGACATGTACAATTACAAGAAATTTTTTTTGTACTTTCAATGAAATCTATTTCTACAGCATAGCTGCTATAATATGCACTGGATTCTACATTAGCTTTTACATATTCTATTTCCTCATTTAATATACTGTTATATCTCCTATTAATGTCAAAATCAAAGATTTTTCCTTGCGTATAATAATTTAACCCTCTACTAAATGTGGTCACATCTGTTAATTTTCTTATATTTTCTATACTAATATTCAAAACTCCAACACCTCATTATTCTTCATTCCATTTTAATATTATAACCCAATTTTTTATCCATAACATTAAAGTAAAAATAATAGCTAGTAAATTTTACATTCTCCCCCTACACCCATGCGAACATATGTGCTATAATTGATTCAAATGGAAGTATATAGGTCTTAAAAATCAATAAACATGTGAGATGTTAGAACTATTGAGTTAATGATTTCGTCAATTTACAGTGTATTATTTTAATTAAGGAGAAATATTATTATGGATATAATGGATAAACTTAAAATCTTATCAGATGCTGCAAAATATGATGTTTCTTGCTCTTCTAGCGGAAGTAATAGAAAAAACACTAAAGATGGTATAGGTAATGCTAGTGCTAGTGGTATATGTCATAGCTTTGCATCAGATGGTAGATGTATTTCTCTTCTAAAAATACTCCTAACTAACTATTGCATTTATGATTGCGTTTATTGTGTAAATAAAATAAGCAACGATGTTCCTAGAGCCTTTTTTACTCCTCAGGAGGTTATTGATTTAACCATAAATTTTTATAAAAGAAATTATATAGAAGGATTATTTTTAAGTTCTGCAATAATACAAAATGCTAATTATACTATGGAACTATTATTAAAAGTTGTTAAAACTTTAAGACTTGAATATAAGTTTAATGGATATATCCACGTTAAGGCTATTCCTGGTGCTGATGATGCTCTAATTGAAGAGGCTGGGAAATATGTAGATAGAATGAGTGTTAACATTGAACTTCCATCCTCTCAAGGACTAAAATTATTAGCACCTCAGAAATCTAAAGAAAATATACTAAAGCCTATGGGTTTTATAAAAAATCAAATAATTCATTCAGTAGATAATAAAAAACACTTTAAATCTGCCCCTACATTTGTCCCTGGAGGTCAAAGTACACAACTTATTGTAGGTGCAACCAAAGAAAGTGATTTTGATATATTAAAATTGTGCGAAGGGCTTTATAACAAGTACTCTTTAAAAAGAGTATATTATTCTGCTTATGTACCTGTTAACAATAATCCTAAACTACCAAATATAAAAAATCCTCCACTACTTAGAGAAAATAGATTATATCAAGCTGATTGGCTTTTAAGATTCTATGGATTTAAAGCCTCTGAGCTTTTAAATGAAACTAATCCTAATTTTCACGAAAAACTAGATCCTAAAATTACTTATGCTCTTAATAACATAGATAAATTTCCTATTGAAATTAATACTGCACCATATGAATTATTACTTAGAGTGCCCGGTATAGGAGTAAGATCTGCAAAAAGAATTGTATTAACTAGAAAAGTGTGCTTTTTAACTTTCGATGATATAAAAAAATTAGGCGTAGTATTAAAGAGAGCTCAATATTTTATAACCTGTAGAGGGAAGTACTATGGTGATGTGGGATTTGATAGAGACAAAATAGAAAATAGATTATTAATAAAAGAAGAAAAACTTAAGACAATAAATTCTAATTATGAACAACTTTCTTTCTTCTCTACTGTTCCTACCATATATAAAAAAGAAGATAAAGTTAAGTCCATCACAGGAGAGATTTAATTATAGGATTCCTCAATGGAAATTTTATTTATACATAATTTTAATTTCCATAATAGAAATTCTTTTCTATGGATTAAAAATGAAGAATGAAAAATGAAGAATTATGGTTAAAACTCCACTGCTAAAGCCTTTGGAGTTTTTTAAAAATAAATTTTATTTTTAGAAATTCACCTCTGGCGAATTTCATCCTAAATTCTTCATACTTAATTATTAATTCTTAATTTTTAAAGAGTTAAGCTGTTTTTATAGAAAATTTATTTTCTATAGTATCTTTTAAGTTTTCATATTGGATTCCTATAGTATCTAAATTAGAATATTTTAAATTAATTAAGAGGTGTTCTATGATTGTTTATATTTTTGATGGAAGTTTTGAAGGGTATTTAACTTCCATTTATGAAAGTTATTATAATAATAAAAAGCCTAATTTAATTATTACAGAAGCAAACTATGAGCCAAATTTAATAGATGAATTTATAAATATATCTACTAATTATGAAAAAGCCAATAAGGTTTATAAATCCATGAATAAAAATTTTTCTTATGAAGTGATAAAAAATATAATTTATTGTTTTTTAAGTAGCTATTCTAATACCCATACTTTACTTTATAAATATATTAGATTGGCTTTTAAATTAGGAAATGAAATTGAACTTCACCTTCATAATGAAATTGTAATGGAAGTCGTTAAGATTGTAAGAAGAGTTAATGGTGAAAGTCATAGCATGTTAGGTTTTGTAAGATTTAAAAAAATAGGAGATAACCATTATTACTCAGCTATTGAACCTGATCACAATATTTTAACATTAATTGCTCCTCACTTTTCTTCAAGATTTTCTAATGAAAACTTTATAATCCATGACCTTAAAAGAAATTTAGCTATTATAAATAAAAATAATACTTGGAGTATAGATGTGTTGACAAAAGAAGATGGAAAAGTATTTCTAAATGCAAAAGATGAGGGAGAATATGAAGCTTTATGGAAAAATTATTTTAACTCTACCTCCATCAGCAGCCGTGAAAATTTAAAACTTCAACGTCAGCATATGCCTATTAGATATTGGAAACATTTAACTGAAAAATTATAATTAATATATAATCTTATCTGGTATAAATATAATATTTATACCTTTCAATTTTCTCATTATATAACTTTAATTTGAAAATTATCCGTTTAATTCTTATAATAGTTATGGGCTTAATTTTTTAAAATTAAAGAAGGTGATATTTTGAGTAAAGATAGCAATACCCTTAAAGCTTTATCTCATTGGCAAAATTTTAAACAAAAGCTTATTATAAAATCAATTCTAGTAGGAGCTTTTTCTGGACTTATTGCAGTACTTTACAGATTTACTTTAGAAAAAATGGAACATTTAAGCCAAAATATCTATAAGTTTCAAAGAACAAATTATTGGTTTATTCCACTCTGGTTTATTCTTCTTATAGCTCTAGCATTAATAGTAGGTTTTATAGTAAAAAAAGAGCCTATGATTAGTGGCAGTGGTATCCCCCAAGTTGAAGGTACAGTTCTCGGGCCATTAAAAATGAATTGGTTAAAAGTTGCTATATCAAAATTTGTAGGAGGTGCACTTTCTATTTTAGGAGGGCTTTCCTTAGGTAGAGAAGGCCCATCTATACAAATAGGAGCTGCTATAGGTCAAGGTGTTTCAAAAGGATTAAATTCTGATCACAATGAAGAAAGATATTTAATTACTAGTGGTGCTAGTGCTGGACTGGCTGCTGCTTTTAACGCTCCTTTAGCAGGCGTTATATTTTCTTTGGAAGAAGTACATAAAAGCTTCTCTCCCTTAATACTATTAAGTACAATGACAGCAGCTATAACTGCAGATTTTATTTCTAAATTATTTTTTGGTTTTAACACTGCCTTTAAATTTAGCAATTTATCTTCATTACCTCTAAGTAGTTATGGTTATCTAATTATCCTAGGTGTAATTATTGGTATAGGAGGAGTAATATTTAACTCACTTCTTGTAAAAGCCTTAAATTTATATAATAGTCAGAAATGGCTGCCTCCTCAATTTAGGCTTATAATTCCCTTTGTGATAGCTGGAATATTAGGATTAATACTTCCTCAAGTATTAGGTGGTGGCCATAGCCTTGTAATGTCTATAATTGAAAAAAATCCTACATTAAAAGTTTTATTCATACTTTTAATAGTTAAATTTTTATTTACTATGATAAGTTTTGGTTCTGGTGCGCCTGGTGGAATATTCCTTCCACTCTTGGTAATAGGTGCAATTATAGGATGTATATATGGAAACATTTTAGTGAGCTTAGGGCTAACTTCTCCTGATCACATACATAATTTTATGATATTAGCTATGGCAGGATACTTAACTGCAATAGTCCGTGCCCCTATTACTGGTGCGGTATTAATTACTGAAATGACCGGATCTTTAAGCCACTTATTATCTTTATCTATAGTATCTATAATAGGATACTTAGTTGCAGATTTTTTAGGTTCAAAACCTATTTATGAAACTCTTTTGCACAGATTGTTAAGCAAAGAAAAAAATAATAATTTTGCAATAAACGAAGTAAAGAAAACAATACTAGAGATTCCTGTTTCTATATGTTCCTACTTAGACAAGAAAAAAATTAAAGATATTCAATGGCCAGAAAATTGTCTTTTAGTTGGAATACAAAGAAGTGGAATTGAAATTATTCCTAAAGGAGATACTTATATTTTAGGTGGAGATTATCTTGTAATCCTTACTGATGAAGATAAAAGCAGTAACATTACAGAGTATCTTAAGAAAATAGCATATGAATAAAAAAAGAGTTCGTTGAACTCCTTTTTCTAATTCACAGTTCACAATGCACAATTCACAATTATTGACATTTCTCAGTTGTCACTGAGAAATTTAGAATTGATTATTTCTTAAAGTTAC
>NZ_DKLM01000040.1 GCF_002455975.1 Clostridium sp. UBA6640 | reverse complement strand
TTATATGTTTTTAATTAAAAAGCTATACTTGGAATATAAAAAAATGGGTAGATACAACTAATTACTTTATTTTACTTAAATTATAGTAATATAAAAAAATATCTTTAATTAAGCTTTGTAACCATATTATATACTACATGTAAGAAATTTTCAAATATTATAGAAAAATTACAATTAATTTATTATGGAATGATGAGAAATAGCTTTGGAATATAGATGAGAATAAGTAGATTTTATTGTGTAAATATATATTTATATGCTTCTCAATTAGAGAGTTAAGCACGTAGTGAAGATGCTCTGGAAAAAGCCCCTATTCACTAGATGTTTAGCTCTTTTGTGCTTACAAATATATTTTTAGAATTAGGCCATGACAAATTAGTTTTCAATTTGTAAGTCTTGTAAAAGTATTTGAGTATCTAAAAGGGAGATTGAAGTACATAATTTTACACCACAATTCACTTAAAGATACTTTTGCAATTCATCTAAATTATCAATATCAAATATATCTGTAGCTATAACGTTAATAGTCCCTTCAGCTAAAGCCTCTATCCTTCGTTTATATTCTTGTATTCTTGAGGAATAGATTTATACGTTTATATTCTTGTATTCTTGAGGAATAGATTTATACATGTAAGGGACGGTTCATAATTATGTCTTAAGTAAGGCATCTTCAAAAAATAATAGACCCACCAAGAAAAGGCTGCAAGGAATCACTATTTCAAGCCATAGTCAAAATATCACCACAAAAAATAGTCTACCTTTCCTGTGATTCGGCAACTCTAGTAAGAGATTTAAGAATACTAAATGAGTTAGGATATAAAACCCTAGAAGTACAACCAGTAGACATGTTCCAACAGACAGCACACGTTGAGTGCATAGGTTTGATGATGAATTGTGATTGAAAGGACAAATAAGGCAAATTGATTACAAGATGTTGTGGTTATGACGTGAAAAACGGACAAAAATTGGGGCGAAAAATGCCCCTTTTTCTGCCCTGATTTTTAGGGCTTTTTATAGATGACATCGGGTATTTATGAATGATGACACCCTATTAACACAATTTTAAATAGGAAAATTAAATTTTTCAATTTCACCTACTAAATCTGTAACATACAGATAATCTGAATAAAAATAGAGGCATTGCTGTAAAAGCAATACCTCTTTTTTAAATATAGGATTTTATTGAATTAGCTTTTAAACCTCATCTTTATGGAATATGAAAGGATATATCACAATACTTTTGGCTTAAAAGTTTCCCTGAAGCATTGTGTATCATGATATTACTCTGTTCTAAGAGCTGTAACCGGGTCTTTTTTGGCAGCTTTTCCAGAAGGAATCAGACCGGCAATCAAATTTAATGCCATGCTGATTACAACAAGTATAATTGCATATTCCCACGGCAAGGAAGCAATGCCGGAAACGCCGGACATTGAGGCGATAATTGTATTGGCTGGAATCAATAGTAGTAAAGTGATAACGATACCGAGGACACCGGAAGCAAATCCAACAATCAAAGTTTCTGCATTGAAGATACTGGAAATATTTCGCTTAGATGCACCGATACTGCGCAAGATACCAATTTCCTTTGTACGCTCTATAACGGAAATATAGGTGATGATACCAATCATAATTGAGGATACTACCAGAGATATTGCCACAAATCCAATCAATACATAGCTGATCATATTGATGATGGTGGTCACGGAAGACATCATTAGACCAACCATATCAGTATAGCCGATGGTCATTTCTTCATGGCCGGCGGTAGTTTGTGCATCGTTATAATCCTCAATGATTGATGCAATTTCGTCTTTGGATTCAAAGTCTACAGGGTAGATATTAATGATAGACGGCTGATCCATATCTACGATTCCTAATGTGGAGATGTTATTCTCGTAAGAGGATTCCTCTTTGGCATTTGCTTGCATTTGTTCACCAAAGGTCTTCAGAATTTCTTCTTCACTCATGGTGGAGAATGCCATCTGAACCTGCTGTTGTTCCTCAGGAGACAACGTTGCCACATATTTGTTCACATCATCCATGGTCAGATTGTTCGCATAGTCGTCCATATCAAAAGGCATATTGGTAAAGACGTTGGTGTCAGGGTTGGCAAGCTGTGCTTTTGCAATTTCACTGTCATTGTTACCAGTGACAATGTATTTAGTAAGTGCAGAGGTGTATCCCACTGATCCACTGATGGAAGTAGCGCTGACTTCAGGATTTGGACGAAGAATACCAACAACTTTCAGCTCAAGACCATTATCAACTAGTTTGGTCATATAATTTTCATCTTTACGCATATCTTCCCAGACATTGGCTTCTTTGTCATACTTATAGTAATCGGTGTTCAGAACCAGTTTGAATGTAGTGCCGAGAATTTCATCATAAGTAAAGGAAGCCTGTTCAGATTCTTTGACATCATCACCACTCATGGCAGCCTTCATTATTTCCTTGTATTCTTCTGGATTCATTAAACCGATGGAGTAGAGAGACATATCACTGATTTCGTTATTTTCATCAACTACAAGCACTACCTCGTTATGTGCCCCTTCATCCGGGAAGCGTCCGGAAAGAACATCATATTGAGATTCCAAAAGCTTTCTGTTGCCGAGCATTTCCTCAAAAACATTAATACGCATCATGCTCGGGCCACCGAAACCACTCATGTTGCCCATACCACTACTGTTCAATATTTCACTGGGATTTAATTGTAAAACCCCATCCGAGGTATCGGAACTGTAGATCTGCAAATCTAAATTGTATCCATATTGAATGGAGGAAACATAATCGAGAATGTTGGATTCATCGCTTTCAATATATTTCTTGAAAGCTCCTAAGTCGTTTGCCTTTGTTTCTTTGCTCAGTGTAGAAAACATTCTCGTGGTAATGTTATTGGAATATACCTTGTCAAGGTCATGATCCAAACCGTCTTCTGCATTCTTAAGCATAAATTCAGACATCATGGAGGTCATATCCGTGTTGTTGCTTTCAATGCTGACAGGATAGGTTGATAGAGTATCTTTTTGCACGTTTCCAATATATGCGTTAATACCACTGGAAAGCGCCAGTATTAGTGCGATTCCGATGATGCCTATACTTCCGGCAAATGAAGTAAGAATCGTCCTTGCCTTTTTTGTCTTGAGATTATTGAGGCTTAGAGATAAGGCCGTTAGAAAGGACATGGATGTTTTACCCATATTTTTGTGCTGCGGTGGGATAGCTTGTTTTTCATCTACCTGATATGGGTTGGAATCGTTGATTATATTTCCATCCCGCAGTTTCACAATACGGTTGGCATATTGATCTGCCAGTTCCGGGTTATGTGTAACCATGATTACAAGTCTATCTTTCGCTACTTCTTTCAGCAACTCCATAACCTGTACACTTGTTTCACTATCCAAAGCACCCGTTGGTTCGTCCGCAAGAAGAATATCCGGGTTATTGACAAGGGCACGGGCGATTGCGACACGCTGCATTTGTCCGCCAGACATCTGATTCGGCTTTTTCTGAAGCTGATTACCCAGCCCTACTTTTTCAAGGGCCTCCACCGCACGTTTTCGACGGTCACTCTTGGAAATACCAGAAATCGTCAGTGCCAATTCAACGTTTGACAATACTGACTGATGCGGAATAAGGTTATAGCTTTGAAAAACAAAACCGATTGTATGGTTACGATAAGAGTTCCAATCACCATCTTTGTACTTTTGAGTAGAGATACCGTTGATGATAAGATCGCCACTGTCATAGTGGTCGAGACCGCCGATGATGTTCAGCAATGTGGTTTTACCAGAACCGCTGGGGCCAAGAATGGCAACAAATTCGTTGTCACGAAGGTTCAGACTGACACCATCGAGAGCGGAGTGCACCAAATCCCCTGTGGTATATTTTTTATATATATTTTTGATTTGAAGCATACTGTGTCAACTCCTTTTTGTTTGTCTTTATTGAGAATTTTTTTCAACAGAATCTATTCTATAATACTTTCAAAAACTGAAAATAAACTCAGACAGTAAAAAATAAAATTTGAATTAGTTTATTTTAGGTTTATGTTCCCAGGGTATAATATCTATAAAAGGCAGGGCAAAGTAATCATGGACAGTGATGCTAAGTTTGTTTAAGCAGGGTTATTTATGCTTATTTGACCAGCGAAGCCGTCGAGGAATGGCAAAGGAGTTTTGAGGTTCTGCCCGAAATTATGAAGTATTTTCGAGTTTGGCATGGCGAGAGAACAGTTCTGCCATTACTTGCCGAAAGCAAAAATGATATAGGAGGAAGAATTTTATGTTTCAGATTTTAGTTGTAGAAGATGATAAAAATACTGCACGACTGATGCAGGCGGTGCTGAAACACGCAGGATATGAAGTCCTTCATGGGGAAAATGGTGTTGTTGCGCTGGAGTTGATGGACACGCAGCATATTGATTTGATTATTCTCGATATTATGATGCCGGAAATGGACGGGTATGAATTTACCAAACAGCTTCGTAGCTGCAAAGTTAATACACCAATTCTCATGGTAACAGCAAAGCAGTTACCTGAAGATAAATGTAAGGGGTTCATTGTCGGAACAGATGATTATATGGTAAAGCCTGTCAACGAGGAAGAAATGCTACTTCGTATCAAGGCATTGCTGCGCCGTGCACAGATTGTAAATGAGCGTAAACTGCATATTGGCAAAGTTACATTAGATTACGACGCATTAACAGTTACCAGAGAGAAAGAGAGTCAGACACTGCCACAAAAGGAGTTCTATCTGCTCTATAAGTTATTGTCTTATCCTGATAAGATTTTTACCCGTATTCAATTGATGGATGAGATATGGGGAATGGAGTCTGAAACGGTAGATACTACGGTGAATGTGCATATTACCCGTCTGCGTAAGCGGTTTGAAGGCTATCCCGAATTTGAAATTGTTGCAATTCGTGGTATTGGATATAAGGCGGTGAAGAAATGTGAATAAATTTTGTAAAAAGACAGGAAGATTTCAGCTAGCGATGATGTTTGCAGCTATTAATTTTATAATTATGTTATTGTCAACGTCATTTCTGGTTGTAGTGTTTCTGATACTTAGCCGTACTGGCTTGTATAATCTGAATTCATCACGAGAGCCTATCATGTCGTTTATTGCTTTTGCGATGATCAGTGTACTTGTGGGAACAATCATTGCGATGATTATTAGTCGCATTCCCCTTGCTCCTTTGCGTGAAATTATTTCAGCAGTTGACAGATTGGCTGAGGGGGATTTTAGCGCAAGGGTTCATTTGAAAGGGGCGGATGAATTACAAAAGCTGAACATAAGCTTCAACCATATGGCAGAGGAACTGGAAAGTATAGAAATGTTACGTTCTGATTTTGTCAATAATTTCTCACATGAATTCAAAACGCCCATCGTTTCCGTACGGGGCTTTGCAAAAATGCTGAAATATGATGACCTTTCCAAAGAGGAGAGGGAGGAATATCTTGATATTATCATCGGTGAATCAGATCGTCTTGCTGATCTCGCCACCAATGTACTGAATCTTTCAAAAATAGAAAATCAAACAATCGTAACAGACAAGACTCGTTATAATGTCAGCGAACAAGTCCGAAGGGTGGTTGCATTGTTGGAAAGCAAATGGACAAAGAAGAATATTGAAATTTTCTTTGATTGCGATGAATTTTTTCTGTATGGAAATGAAGAATTGCTTAAACAGGTGTGGATTAACTTAATTGATAATGCTATTAAATTTTCACCGGAAAATTCGGCTATTGATATTCGTATTATTAATAAACAAGGAAATATTATCTTCACTATTTCTGATCAGGGAAGCGGTATGAACTCAGAAACGGCAGCACGCATTTTTGATAAATTTTATCAGGGCGATACCTCTCATGCAACAAAAGGGAACGGTATCGGTTTGACTCTTGCAAAGAAAATCGTTGAACTTCATGATGGAGATATACGAATTGTAAAAACAGATAAAAGTGGAACGACTTTTGAAGTGCAGTTATCTTCAGACTTACATTAAATAAACAGAAAATAAAGTGAATAAAAAAACTATTTGACAAAGTAAGACTATTAAGGCTATTATAGATATATAAAGTCTTTAATTGGAGGTGATTCATGCATTATGAAGTATTCAAAAGCTACGAATTATGCTCTTCACACTGTGCTTTTTCTTGCAATGGACGCACCGAATAAACTTGTGAGTGTACAGGAGCTAGCAGAGAAACAAAAAGTTTCTCCAACGTACTTGTCTAAAATATTGACCAAGTTGGTTAAGGAAGGAATGATTAATTCTTCTTCAGGTGTCAACGGAGGTTATTCACTTAGCCAGAATTGGGAAGATATTTCATTCTTGGACATTATACATGCTATTGAAGGTAAATCATCTTTATTTGATTGCTGTTTAGAAGTTGATTCAGAATGTGCTATAAAGAAAGTGATGCTTTCGGCAGAGGAAAAAATGGAAGAAGAGTTAAAGAATCGAAAAATATCAGATCTTGTTAAGAAAATATCTGTGGATTCATAATCCACTCTTATTTTTTATCTAATTACAGATATAAAGAGTCTTTAAAGTCTTTAATTATAAATTTGATTGATTATCGGTATGGATAAATATTGACTCAATTAAGTTAAATACCTTTTATCAATTCTAAATATAAAGCAATATTATGGAAAATCTATTCAACTGTCCATATTGTGATAATTAGATAAAAAGACTAATCTTTGATTGTTATTTCAGAAAATAATTTTAATCCTAATCATTACAATTTAAAAATAAAAGTAAAAAATAAAAGGAGGCAAACTTATGCAAATTACGCTTTATTTAATCATGGGAATAATTATCGGGATGTTTTTCCCTATTCAGGCATCTATAAGTGCTCGATTAAGCTCTTATTCAAAAACACCTTTAACAGCTTCATTTATCGCATTTTCTTTAGGAACGGTGATACTACTGGTTATAAATTTAATCATAGATCCTATAGGAATTACAGTTGGAATTGATTTTTCATATCCATTGTATGTTTTTATAGGTGGAGCAATAACTGGAGTTGGTTTTAATTTGGCTAATATCATTCTTTTTTCAAAAATTGGAGCTTCAGTTACAACGCTAGTGACTGTAACAGGACAAATGATTGTAGGAATACTAATCGATCACTTTGGGTGGTTTGGTGTACAAGCTAATTTTATTAGTATTACTAGAATACTCGGAGTTATGATTATGATTTTCGCTATTTCATTGGTGCAACCTAAAAAGAAAAAGGATTTAACTATGGCGTCACAAGAAGAAAAGAAGGATGGTAAAATTACTTGGATAATTTTAGGGGTTTTAGCTGGGTTTTTACCACCATTGCAAACTGCCATTAATGGAAAACTTCGTGTTGCAACCGGTTCTCTTTTAGGCGCTGCTTTTATTTCTTTTTTTGTTGGCACCATAATCTTGGCTATTTTGATATTAATCACTCAACGTCGATTAGAGTTTCCTTTGTATGATGCTGAAAAAAAGCGTATTCCTATTTGGACATATATAGGAGGTATATTCGGTATATTTATTATAACAGGAAACATTGTCTTGCTACCTATACTTGGGTCGGTTGTAACTACTATGATTTTCCTATTGGGGCAAATGATTATGGCATTACTAATCGATCAATTTGGAATGTTTAATTTACAAAAAAGAAAAATTGATAGTAGAAGGATTGTTACTATATTATTAATGATTATTGGAATCATATTTGTTAAATTCTTATAATATTACATTCAATACTAACCATGTGCTTAATATATTTGAAGAGCTACTAAGTTGTACTAACTTGGTAGCTTTTTCTTGAAGCTCTTATAGTTAAGATAGTTATTTTTATAAATAACGATAATAATAGAGGTCTTTTTATAGACAAAGATATGTCTACATTATCTGGGACATAAAAATCTAAAAAAGTATTGGCGCTAGCATTACGTGGTAGTGTAGATAAATCTAATGAACGTATTGAAAAATTTAAATCTAATCAAGATGAAATTGCTAAAATGGCTATAAAGAAGTATGGGAGTATTGAAAGATATGCTAAAGCTATGTAGAAATTATAATGTTAAAACTAAGTAAAATTACAGATTTAAGTTATATATTTTATGACAATAAAATTATGAAGAAAAAAATAGGGTTAATTGTAGATTTAATAATGGCTACTATTTTGTTATCTGTTAAAGTATATCCAGTAGTTTTCTACGTGAGCATGGAAGATACACTAGGGATAAAATTTTCTGAAGTTAATAAGATAGAATTATTTAGCGGTTCAACTGGTAAAAGTGCTGAGGTATTAGAAAAAAATGAGATAGATGAGGTATTATCTAAATATAAGAATACAAAAGTAAAGAAAAAATTCGATCAAAGGCTAAGGGAGGGTTCTTCCCTTAGCATCACTTTGTATAAAAATGATTAGAAGGTAGGCTATATAGATTCTCATGATAGTGGCGAAAAAATTTCTAGAAAGAATAGAGGATAAAAATATTATACTACTATAGATACACCAAGTTTTGAAGTAATTAAAGAAATTGAAGAAAATATAATTTAAATAAGAGATAGAATATAGGAATGAATATTGCTTTGCGATATTCATTCCTTTAATTTTATAGACTGATTTTTATGCTTAATAGTAAATTTGTCTGCTACCATTGATGGTATCATTGATGGAGGTGGTCAGCCATTCAACAGCTTTCACTGTGTCCCTCTGTTCAATGTAATCACACAAAACAGCTGTGTTTTTGTGTAAAGATTCTAAACCGTATAACCTACAAAAACGTTCCCATAATGATAAAATGGGAACTTTAAATGAGAAGAAAATTAGAGGCATTAGTGTGTTTCCAGAAAGAAAGGCAAGCTCATGTTGGAAGCTGAATGCAATCTCAGAAGCCGCTTCTGGGGAGTTTGCCTCTCCCATTTGCTTTACATATCCTTTTAATATTGCAATTTCATCATCTGTAATCTTAGGAATACATAATTCTACTGCAAGGCAGTCAAATGCAATTCTAAGCTCCAGAATAGAACGTATTTCTGCCTCTCTTAATATTCCACCATTGTAATTCATAATGGAAATTAAAGTTTCTAGTGTTCCATTTCTACGATAATCAGCTACAAAGGTACCTACTCTTGGCTTAACCAATAAAAAGCCTTTTCTCGCTAGTTCAGAAATACCAGCATTGACTACAGCTCTGCTGACTTGCATGGATTCAGCAAGTTCTCTTTCAGAAGGAAGTTTTTCTCCTATGGCCAGCTTACCAGACAAAATCATACTCTCTAGTTCTTTAATAAATAATTCTTTTAATGATGGTGAACTCAATTTTTTAAATTCCATATGGCTTTATCACTCCTTTAAACTGGTTGTGGTATGTACAGAAACCAATAATAATTATAAGGTAATATTATTAAATATACAAGAAAAAATTAGAAAAAAAGGATTAAAAACCATGTAAAATATTGAAAATAGAGCATAAATATGTTAACATTTTATCAAAGCTATACCTGTCATACTGGTATGACCAGAGAAATAGAAATCATAAAATGGACAGTTCACTATTCTATAATAGCGAAACTGGAGTAAATAAGGAGGAGATTTGGAATGTTTGTGTTCAATTATGAAGGCGGCGCATCCGCAATTTCTGTGTGGCTTGTTTGGATATTAGTATTTGCTTTGTTATTTACCTTAAATGAAGTAACGAGAAGATCTAAGGAAGCAGGATTTTTATGTTTCATTATTATGCCTACTATACTTTCTGTTCTCTGGTTTACAGTATTGAGTGATACTACCTATACTGACTGGTTCCATCTTGCTAAAGTATATTCTTCTACAGCAGGTTGTATTGGCTTTTGGTGTATTCGCCATTTACATGGCAAAAACAAGAAAACTGGCAAGGAATGGCATCTTTCTGACAGCCGTTTTGCACTTTGCTTCCCACCATTGATTCTTGCAATTAATATATGTGAAGCAGTAGTTCGTGACATTGAAGTAGGACTTAACTATGCACAAGGAGGATTTCTCGCTGATGAAGCAATGTATGTACTTGGAGGTCCATGGAATTTTATGAACGCAGCAGCAGGTATCATAAATATCATTGCCATTACTGGCTGGTTTGGTATTTGTATACGTAAAAAAACTGACAAAGATGGAAGTAAGGATATGTTATGGCCAGATATGATGTGGTTTTGGATTATAGCCTATGATATTTGGAACCTTGCATACACATATAACTGCTTACCAGGTCATGCATGGTACTGTGGATTTGCGTTGTTATTAGCACCTACTGTATGTGCATTTACTATTGGTAAAGGTGCTTGGCTGCAACATCGTGCTCATACATTAGCACTATGGTGTATGTTTGCACAAACTTTTCCAGCATTCATTGATAGTGGAAAATTTGCTGTATCTTCCACATATAATACCACTGCATTAGCTATATGGAGTTTTGCAGCATTAGTAGTCAACATTGCAGTATTAATTTTCATGGTTTATAAGACTGTAAAGACCAAGAGAAATCCATACAAAAATGAACTGTATATAGACATGAAAAAATATCAAGAAGTAAAATCATTTGCTGAATAATAAAATATTTAGGGGGTTAAAATTATGAATAATTTTAGGGTTCTTGAGATTAAACAAAGTATTTTTGAAGATAATGATGAGCAGGCTAGGATGCTTAGAGAAGAACTAAAAAAGGATAAAACTTTCCTGCTTAATTTAATGTCATCACCAGGTTCAGGTAAGACCTCAACTCTTACAAGAACAATTAATGCTTTAAAGGATGAAATGAATATTGGGGTTATGGAAGCAGATATCGATTCTGATGTTGATGCTCACACTATTTCTGAAACTGGTGTAAAAGTAATTCAACTTCATACAGGCGGTATGTGTCATCTTGATGCAGATATGACAAAGCAAGGATTAACTGGTCTAGGGACTGAAAATATAGATTTTGCTATTTTAGAAAATGTGGGAAATTTGGTATGCCCTGCGGAATTTGATACTGGTGCATCAAAGAATGCAATGATTTTAAGTGTACCAGAAGGCGATGATAAACCGCTAAAATATCCACTAATGTTTTCTATTGTTGATGTTCTTTTGATAAACAAAATAGATGTATTGGAACACTTTGATTTTGATTTAGAAGCATGTAAGGAAAGGGCAAAAAAATTAAATCCAAATATCAAAATTTTTGAAATTTCTGCAAGGACAGGTAAAGGAATTGATGGATGGGTAGATTGGATACGTACTGAAGTGAAAAATTGGAATGAAAATTAGTATTATCATAATCTCTATTGGGGGGAAATATTATGGCTAAAGAAAAAGTACTTGACCTTGCCAATCATATTAGTAACAAAAAACGAGGCTCAAAAAATGAAATTAAACCAACAGATCCGGAATATATGATTCTTGAACCAGTTGTTACAGAAGAAATGGCAGAAGTAGCACTTTGTATGAAGATACGTAAAAAAACAACTGCAAAAGAGCTTGCTCCACTCTGTGGTAAATCTGTAGAGAAAACCGCTAAATTATTATTTGATTTAGCAGTGGCTGGTGTTTGCTTTGTCAATGAAATTGATGGAGTAGATCATTTCTGGTACGATACTTGGGTTCCAGGTATTATGGAGATGATGGTTAACAATAAAGAAAACGTTGCAAAATATCCTCAAATTGCAGAGGCTTTTGAGGCATATGGAAGAGTAAGAGGACCAAAGACCACAGGTAATTTTCCTGTAGGGGTAGGGCTTATGCGTGTTATTCCTATAGAAAGAGCCATTGAAGGTGAAACTAGAAGAGCATCTTATGAGGAAGTTTCTAAATATCTTAATGAAAACGATATCTTTACAGTTTCAGATTGTTCTTGCCGTACAGCAAGAGAAGTTATGGGTGAAGGCTGTGGTCATTTAAAAGAAGATATGTGTATTCAGATGGGGCATGCTGCTGAATACTATATCCGCACAGGCAGAGGTCGTCAAATTACCCGTGAAGAAGCTTTTGAAATTATTAAAAGAGCGGAAGAAAACGGCTTGATGCATCAGATACCAAATTTAGATGGCTCAGGAAAAACTCATGCAATTTGCAACTGCTGCGGATGTTCCTGTCTTTCCTTGAGAACTGCTGGAATGTTTATAAATGCTGATATGGTGCGTTCAAACTATGCTTCACATGTAGATAAAGATAAATGTGTTGCTTGTGGAGAATGTGTACAGAATTGTCCAGTTAATGCGCTGCAATTGGGACAAAAGCTATGTTCTAAAACACCGGTTACTGAAGAGATAAAAAGAAAAGAAACTCCACGTGATACAGAGTGGGGTCCGGAAAAATGGAATCCAGATTATCGTATCAATAGAAAAAATGTAGTTGATACTGGTACAAGTCCTTGTAAAACAGAATGTCCCGCACATATTTCTATTCAGGGCTATATTAAGCTAGCATCTCAGGGAAAATATACAGAAGCTCTTGAGCTTATAAAAAATGAAAATCCATTTCCGGCAGTATGCGGACGTATTTGCCCAAGAAAATGTGAATCTGCTTGTACCAGAGGAGATATTGATGAACCTATTGCTATTGATGACATCAAAAAATTCATTGCAGAGCAAGATTTAAATGTGGAACGCCGCTATGTACCTAAACGAAGACATGAGTATGGTAAAAAAATTGGGGTTATAGGTGCAGGTCCATCTGGTCTTTCTTGTGCTTACTACTTAGCTATTGACGGTTACAAGGTAACAGTATTTGAAAAACAAAATAAACTTGGAGGAATGCTAACACTTGGAATTCCATCCTTTAGGTTAGAAAAAGATGTAATTAGTGCAGAAATTGATATTTTAAGAGAATTAAATGTTGAATTTAAAACAGGTATTGAAGTTGGTAAAGACATAACTATTAGTGAACTCCGAAATCAAGGATATGAAGCTTTCTACCTTGCAATTGGTGCTCAAGCAGGAAGAAACCTTGGTATTGAAGGTGAAGATGCACAAGGTGTTATTGCAGGTATTGATTTCTTAAGAAATGTAAATTTAGGTGACAACTCTAAACTTGAAGGAAAGGTAGTTGTAATTGGTGGAGGTAATGTTGCTATCGACGTTGCAAGAACTGCTGTAAGAGTTGATGCTTCAAAAGTAGATATGTTCTGCCTTGAAAGCCGTGAAGAAATGCCAGCTCTTGGAGAAGAGATTGAAGAAGCTTTATCTGAAAATATTACAATAAATAATTCCTGGGGGCCAAAGTCTATTATTACAGAAAATGGACGTGTTATTGGTGTAGAGTTTAAAAAGTGCATTTCTGTTTTCGATAAAAATAGAAAGTTCAATCCTCAATATGACGAAAAGAATACGATAATCGTTGATGCAGATTATGTATTGCTTTCAGTAGGGCAGGCAATGGAATGGGGTAACTTGATTACAGACAGCAAAATTGAATTAAATCCTAATAAAACAATTAAAGCTGACTCTGTTACATTGCAGACAGGAGAGCCAGATATATTTACTGGAGGAGATGTATTTACAGGTCCTAGATTTGCTATCGATGCTATTGCTTTAGGTAAGGAAGGGGCTATTTCAATCCATCGTTACGTTCATAAAGGACAGAGTTTAATTATTGGTCGTGACAGAAAAGAGTACCATTCATTAAATAAGGAAGAGGCTATATTTGATGGATACGATACCACTCCAAGGCAGAAAGCAAGTCATGATGAGGAAAATAAATCTAAAAATGCCTTTAAGGATCTACGTGGTACTTTTACAGAAGAGCAGATGAAAAAGGAAACAGAACGATGTCTCGGCTGTGGTGCTACTGTTGTAGATGAATTTCTCTGTGTAGGATGCGGCCAATGTACAACTAAATGTAAATTTGATGCCATTTCACTTGTTAGAAAATATGATGGTGAAGGTGTAGCCTATGAAGATATGAAACCGGTAGTTGTTAAACAACTTCTCAAACGTAAAGGTAAAATTGCAGTTAAAAAGGTTAAGAATTTATTTACGAATAATTAAGTGGAAAGCTTTTACCATTGTAAAGGATAGGTGATTAATTTGCATGAATTAGGTGTTGTAATTGAGGTTGTTAGGGTAGTAGAGAAAATTGCAATAGAAAATGAATTAACTAAGATTGATACATTAGTGCTGCAAATAGGAGAGCTTTCATCAATGATTCCTATGTATATAGAGCAATGTTATCCTGCGGCAGTTGATGGTACAATATTAGAAGACACAAAATTAGAAATTGAGATATTACCAGGCAATGCTCTTTGCAAAGATTGTAACAAAGTTTTTAACCTTATTCAAAATCATAAAAAATGTCCAAACTGCGGAAGTATTCACTGGGAAATATTAAGTGGAAGAGAATTCTTTATTAAAGAAGTAATAGCCTGCTAAAATAAAAATTAGAAGGGGCTGTCGCATTAAGTAATTAGTGCCAGCTCCTTTTTCTGATTTACAATTCAAAATTTCTCAGTAGTAACTGAGAAGTTTTGAATTGACCTTGTAGCGGCGAACAGTGTTCGCCATATTTTTTTGGATAAATATTAAACTATAAGACATGCTAAAAAGAACTGGCGAACACTTCACTCCTACAATAAAACACCAGCAAATGCAGCCTCTCCATAGTAATAGCTAAATTTATTAGTATTGTTCCAAACTATACTGCACCTCAGGGGAACCTTATACAATTGATAATTAACGATTGACAATGGACAATTAAGGATACTTCTCTTTTACAAGAGAAGTTTTAAATTGATTTGTTTTTGAAGTGGCACAGTCACTTTTATTGAAAAGTCTATTTTAAGGAATTAATTTGTAAAAATTAATTTCAACCACAATTGTCAATTTCCCATTCTCAATTCCTAATTGGTTAAATTTCCTAGAGGTGGAAAACTAGCAATTGTATTGCTAGTTAAAAAATCTATTAAATTTGTTATAACATGAAATATTATTTTTAACTATATAGATCCATTAAGTTCATTTGTATAGAAATACTTTTTTTTACACATAATAGATTCCATATAAAAGAATATATAAGAAAGAAGTCCTCAAAATGGGAGCTTGAGCAGTTTAAATATGCAATATATTTACTTGTTTGCAAGTAGTAGCTTTTTCAATGCTACATGGGCTGTGCTCTTTTTTATTCTATTGTAAGGATGAATTTTATTTTCATCTGAAGCTGATACATAAAATTAATGTTCATAAATAAGACATAAGAATGGTATTTATTTTTGTATCTAAAAAGTTACATTTCAATACTTAAAGTACATCTTGATTTACAATTATAGTAAAAAGGAGAGGATAAGTGTATGTTAAGTAAGAACTATATCGCACAGGATAAAAGCATTGACAATACTCACGCTTTGTTACAGGAAGGATATTTGTTTATTAAAAATAGAGTTGATAAGTATCAATCTGACATATTTGAAACTCGATTATTAGGAGAAAAGGTAATTTGCATGACTGGTAAGCAAGCAGCAGAGCTGTTTTATGACCAAGAACGGTTTCAGCGAAACGGTGCAGCGCCTAAAAGGATACAAAAAACACTGTTTGGAGAGAACGCAATCCAGACCATGGATGGACAAACACATATTCATCGAAAGAGTCTTTTCATGTCACTTATGACCCCGCTACATCAAGAAAAATTAGCTGAACTTGTAATGGAGAAATGGGAAGCTGCTATAGGTAAATGGCAAGTTAGTGAGAAGATTGTGATTTTTGATGAAGCAAAAGAAATTTTATGCCAGGTAGCATGTCAGTGGGCAGGAGTTCCACTATATGAATCAGAAATAGAGAATCGGGCAGAGGATTTTAGTTCAATGGTGGATGCCTTAGGGGCCATTGGACCGAGGTATTGGAAAGGGAAAATGACAAGATATAGAACTGAAAAGTGGATAGAGGGGATTATCGAAGATGTCCGCTCTGGTAGATTGGAAGCTGAAGAAGGCTCAGCATTATACGCTATAGCTTTTTATAAGGAGCTTGATGGTAGTCAGATGGGTATTCAAATGGCAGCTATAGAACTTATTAACGTATTACGACCTATTGTTGCTATTTCGACCTTTGTTACCTTTGCAGCTTTAGCTTTATATGAGCATCCAGAATGTAAAGAAAAGTTGAGTTCTGGTGATAGCAGATATCTTGAAATGTTTGTGCAAGAAGTCCGCAGGTATTATCCTTTCGGTCCTTTTATTGGTGCAAGAGTTCGAAAGGATTTTATATTAAATGAATACGAATTTAAAAAAGGAATGCTCGTGATACTTGATATGTATGGTACTAACCATGATCCACGTATATGGGAAAAACCTTATGAATTTAATCCAGGGCGATTTAAAGACTGGAAAGGAAGCCTGTTTGATTTTATCCCTCAAGGTGGAGGTGACCCTTCTAAGACACACCGTTGTCCAGGTGAGGGTATTACCATAGAAATTATGAAAGGAAGCTTGGATTTCCTTGTTAACAAAATTGAGTTTGAAGTCTTAGAGCAGGATTTAAACTATAGTCTAGCAAGAATACCTACATTGCCTAAAAGTGGGTTTATCATAAATAATGTTAAAAGAAAATTATAAAATAGATTCTTGCATCTGAAGTATTTTCAATTACACTTGAAAATACTTCAAAGCATATATTTTAATCATTCAATTGTTTATGCCAGAGCTTATAATACTCTCCACTTTCCTCTATAAGTTTTTGATGAGAACCTTTTTCTATTACTTTCCCATTCTTTATAACATAAATAACATCACAGGAAGTTATAAACTTCAATTTATGAGCTACAATTATGGTAGTTTTATCCATTGCATACTCCAATATAGTTTCTTCAACAATTTTTTCAGTTATAGAATCCAGATTGCTAGTAGCCTCATCTAGTAAAAATATATCTGGATTTTTTAATAAAGCTCTTGCTATAGAAAGCCGTTGTTTTTGACCTCCTGATAAATTAGTTCCATTTTCATCTATAATAGTATCATATTTATTAGGAAGAGAATTTATGAAGTCGTCTATATGAACTTTTTTACAAACTTCAATTATTTCGTAATCCTTTATAAAAAAATCTCCCATACGTAGATTTTCTTTTATAGTTCCATTGAAGAAAAATAGGGTTTGAGAAACATATCCAATCTTTTTTCTTAAATAATCAAGATCTATATCATTTATATTAATGTTATTTATAAATATATTTCCTTTTTCTATGGAGTAAAAATTCATTAAAAGCTTTGTTAATGTGGTTTTGCCTGAACCACTTTCACCTACAAAGGCAACTCTTTCACCAGATTTTATATCAATATTAATATTATTTAACACAGGGCTTTTGGAATTGTACTGAAAGGAAAGATTTTCAAATCTAATATTTCCTTTTAAAGAAGGTTTTAAAGAACCTTTATACTTTATCTTTTCTTTCTTAATATTTAATATATTTTCAACTCTTTCTGCCGCAACCAGTGCTGTTTGAATAGATGGCTGCAGGTTTATTATGCTTTCTATAGGGGTTAAAAAATATACAAGTAGAGCGTTAAAGGTTAGGAGCTCACCTAAAGTTAAATTTCCTCTTATTACTTCTATTCCACCAATCCAAAAGATCAATACGTTAAATATAACTTTAATATAGGCTTTTAAAGAACTTTGTAGGTTGGTAGTCCATCCTCTTTTTAGAGCATTTCTTGCCAAATTTAAAAATTTCTTTTCTGCTTTAAGCTTTGTTTCATTTTCCGTACTAAAAGCTTTGATAGTATCTATTCCGTTTAGTGATGATATTAAATATGAAGTAAGGTTTGATCCACTTTCCATAGTTTTTCTATTTATGTCTTCTAAAGGTTTTCTAAAAAAGTATACTATTATGCCATAAAAAACAATGGGAATAATGGTTACTAAAAATAATATAGTATTTTGGCGATAAAGCATAGCTCCACCTATAATTGCCATAAGAGCGTCTATCATAATTGCTAAAGCTACATTACATATAGCATCCCTTATTTTCCCTGAATCATTAAATCTTGATATTATATCTCCAACTTTTCTTCTATCAAAGAAGCTTATAGGTAAGTCAACAACATGTTCATAATAGCCAAGCATAAGTCCTATATCTATATTTTGTCCAAGATATAGCAGAAGCTGAGTTCTAAATAATTCAAATAAAGTTTTAAAGGTGAAAAGTAAAATAAATAAAAGAGAAAATTTAGTTAACAAATCCTTAGAATTATTAGGAATTATTTTATCAATAAGAAACTTAAAATAAAATGCGCCTATTACACCAAAAATTGTTATGAGCAATGAACTAAAAAATATTTTTATAATAAACTTTTTTTGATATTTTAGGATGGCAGAAAATTTCTTAAATAGACCTTTCTTCTCTGAATCTAATTGTATTTTAGGTGTAGCTATAAACATAATACCATTCCATATATTCATAAATTCAACAAAAGAAAAGTTTACAACACCTTTTTTTGGAATATATGCTATTATTTCATTATTACTTATTTTCTTTATGACTATATAATGATTAATTCCATTTTCATTTATATATGCTATTGCAGGTATA
>NZ_DKLM01000015.1:126541-128871 GCF_002455975.1 Clostridium sp. UBA6640 | reverse complement strand
ATTGAACCATAACATAAGATGTCGCTAACATAGATATAATAAATTTTAATATTGTATATTTAAAGAACTACATAATTATAAAAGGATTTCAACCTACCTAAGTAAAAAATTACTTAGATAGGTTATTTTTTATGAACCTTAATGACCTGTGGAGAAAAATGGAGTAATAGAGGGACAAGGCTAGGTAAAGTATGATTTGTTTACCCATTCTTAGTGGAAGGTCTTTTATCATAGAGAAAGCTATAAAGAAGAGGGTGTAAGGATTTGTAAAGAATATATAGGTGGGCTAGAATTAAAGTATGCATATACATTATTTTAAGAATTAGCATATAGAAGAAGGAGTTGATTTTATGAATAGGGCTATTTTAAGTGTTGATTGGGACTATTTTGTAAAAATTATACCTCAGTGGTGTGGCTCCTATATTGAGAACCAAAGAGGACTTCTTTCCGCTTGGTATAGAAGATATATAGAAGAAGGTATAAAAGGGGTTAATTTAGAAGAAGAAATAAAGGTAAGTAAAGATGCTTTGAATTTTTGGGATGAGATAAGAAATAAGTTTAATTTTTCAGAGGATATAAAGGTTTATGTTTCTGACTCTCATAAGTATTCTTATGACATATCAAAATATTATGATTGTGATGAAGTTTTTTTATTTGATGCTCATAGTGATTTGGGGTATGGTGGCTTAGCTTCTTTACGTTTTGAACTTAACTGTGCTAATTGGTTAGGAAAATTATTTAAAAATAATATTATTAAAAAAGCTAATATATTTTATAGTCCCTACACTTTAGAAAAACCAGAAGATTTTGAGGAATTAAATAATAATTATAATATAAATTACTTAGATTTTTTTAAGTTTAATGAGAAAAATAATATTGATGTAATTCATATATGTCGTTCAGGGGGATGGACACCACCATGGCTAGATAATGACTTTTATAGATTTGTTAAAGCATTAAATTTATCCTATAAAGAACTAGAAAGTTTAAAGAGAATTTGGAGACCTAAAGAATTAACATTTTCAGAAGAAATCAATTATTTAATAAGTTAAAATAAGAATCCACTGTTAAAAATGGTGGATTTTTTCATAAAATAAAATTAGATTTCCATGGAAGGGGGAATATTGTAATTTTTAACTGTTCATTATATAAATATATAGATTAAACTATTCAATAAGAGATACGCACTTTATATAAAAATTAATATAGATTTCTTGTTGACTAAAATTTTTATAAAATGTTAAAATTAGTCCATAGATTATGATAGAATATAAAATATTGTATTAATACAAAAGCTTAAGTGTATAATTAGTTACATTCTTACGTAAGTTAAATTTATAGATTTTATCAAGCATAGACTAATTTTAGAAGGGATGCTTAGTTTTAATGAAAGAACCTATAACGATTGAAGTATTAAAGGAAAAGTTAGATTTTTTTAAAACTATATATGACAGTATAAGAATTATTAATCCTCTAGAGAAAAATGTAATGGACTATAAGGAAAGCAATATTAAAGAAACTAATCAGATTTGCTATAAATATTGGAGTAGTCAGAAGATTTGTAACAATTGTATTGCAATGAGAGCTTATATAGAAAATGATACCTTTATGAAACTAGAAAATACAGCTGAAAAGCTTTTTATGGTTACAGCTATACCCACAGAAATTCAGCAGCATAAAATTGTTTTGGAGTTATTTAAAGATGTTACAAACACTATGATGGTAGGTAGTGGAGAATATGAAAGTGGACGTAGCTTAAAAAACTCTTTAGTTGATATGAATAATATGGTTGTGAAAGATGATCTAACTAATGTTTTTAATAGAAGATATATCCGTGAAAGATTACCTGCTGATATTATAAAAAATGTCATTGAGGGAAAACCTTTGTCAGTATTGATAGTAGATATTGATAAATTTAAGAAAATTAACGATAGTTTTGGGCATATTGTTGGCGATTTTGTAATAAAAGAAATTGCTAATATTTTATTAGGTTGTATTAGAGGAGACATAGATTGGATTGCAAGATATGGTGGAGACGAATTTTTAATATGCCTTAATAACACAAGTAATAATTCTGCTTATAGTATTGCAGAAAGAATGAGAGTGAAAATCGAGGAAAATATAATTCAAATTGAAGATAAGAAAGTAGAAATCTTTGCATCCTTTGGTATATTCACTATGTTTAAAGAGCAATTGACTAGTGAAGAAATAATTGATTTAGCAGATCGTAATTTGTATGAAGCTAAAAAAAGAGGCAGAAATAATGTGGTTAAATAAAATTTAATCATATGTTAAAGTACATATTCAAGGTATAGGGATACAATGTGAAA
>NZ_DKLM01000015.1:120418-126535 GCF_002455975.1 Clostridium sp. UBA6640 | reverse complement strand
TTTTTTATGGAAATTAAAATCATGAATAAGTTAAATGTTCATTAAGGAGCCATATATAGATATCCTAGGTGAGAGGTTAAAATATATTTTAAAAAAATAAGCTTTCTATAAAAATAGCTTAAATCCTTAAAATCAAGAATAGTGGGCTTTTATTATGTAAGTTAAAGATATTTCTTATACAGATGAAGAGATATCTTTAATTTTATATGGATAAGATAATATACTATGTTTACAATTAAGAATGATAAAATAAACATATATTTAAAAAGATAATTAAAACCATTAAGCTTTCAGTTTGTTGTGGAGGGAAATATGAATTTATTTGTTATAGGGGATGTTCATGGATGTTATTTAGAGCTTAAAAAACTTATCGAAGAACATTGGAATAGTAAGAATGAGTTACTTATCCAAGTTGGAGATTTAATTGATAGGGGAAGTTTTTCACCTAAAACTGTAGAATATTGTAGAGAATTAAAAAAAGAGTTTCCTAGTAATGCAGTATTTTTAAAAGGAAATCATGAATTTGAAATTATATATCATTTCTTAAATGAACCTAATGAAAATTGGCTAAGACAGTGTGGATATGAAACCCTAGAGCAATATAAAAGTAAGAATAAAAATCCAATTGAAGATGTAAATTGGTTTTTAACTTTACCTTTATATTGGGAAAATGAGAATGTATTTATAAGTCATGGAGGACTATCTGAAATTGCTTTAAATTGTTTTGAGGAAACAGATCCCCATGGGGTTCTATGGAACAGAGGGAAAGTAAAAAATATAAACAAGTTACAAATAATTGGACATACTCCCTGTGAAAATAGAGAACCTATTTATAATGAGGAAGAGAATTCTTTGAATATTGATACAGGAGCGGGGTATAAAGATGGAGTTTTAACTGGCGTTAAATTAAATGAAAAAGGAGAAATATTAAAAATTATAAAGATTAATACTTAATATTATCTAGAGAATTTTTCTTTTTATTTTAAGATATTTAACTAGCTTCATTGAATGAATAAAAGGATTTTAGAAGAAACTATGGAATTTATTTATAACAGGAATTTAAAATATTAAAAATAAAAGGAGAATGAACATGTATTTTGAAAAAGCAGGAAGAGAAAATACTACAAAAACAATTGAACTTGCAGTTAAAACTGCAAAGGAAAGAGGAATTAAAAATATAGTTGTGGCTTCCAATGCAGGAGACACTGCTTTACTTTTAAAAGATAGTGGATTAAATGTAGTAGTTGTTACTCGTGTTAATGGTTTTAAAGAAGCTGGTATTCAAGAAATTAGTGAGGAAAGAATGGAAGAATTAAAGAGCTGTGGATTTAAGGTATATACAAGCACTCACGTATTGTCTGGTGCTGAAAGAGCCCTTTCAACAAAATTTGGAGGAATTTCTCCTGTAGAGGTTATGGCTTATAGTTTACGTATGTTTGGACAAGGTGTTAAAGTGGCAGTAGAAGTAGCTACAATGGCACTAGATGGAGATACTATACCATATGGAGAGGATATAATTTCTATAGGTGGCTCAGGAAAAGGTGCAGATACGGCAATAATATTAACTCCAGCACATGGTTCAGCCATACTAGATACAAAAATTAAAGAAATAATCTGTAAGCCATATAAATTTTAATAAATTCCTTTATTTAATAAAATTTACAAAGTGTAATAAATGTTACAGAAATATTTGCCTAAAAGTAATAGAATTATGTAAAATAAGAATTTTACTTTGGGGGTATTTTTATGGCTAATATTAATAATTTAACTAGACAACATATTGAAATCTTAGAGATGATTTATAATATAAAGGAACTTATAAATAAAGATTTAGAAGTGGAATGCAGTGAAATTGCCAAAAATATAAATTTACTATC
Organism: Clostridium sp. UBA6640; assembly: GCF_002455975.1. Taxonomy (GTDB): domain Bacteria; phylum Bacillota; class Clostridia; order Clostridiales; family Clostridiaceae; genus Clostridium_J. The sequence continues at coordinate 124,658 of NZ_DKLM01000015.1, read as the reverse complement.
AGGAAAGCTAAAAATTCACTTAGAGAGTGAGGATAAATTTCTATATCCAAACTTATTAAAAAATGAAAATGAAAAAATTAGAGATACAGCTAAGTGTTATATTGATGAGATGGGAGATATACTTAGCATATTTAATAACTATAAAAATCAATTCAATACTAGGAGTAAGATAATTAATAATAAAGATAAATTTATTATTAATACAAAAGTGACTTTTGACAAAATAGAAAAGAGGATGGAAAGAGAAGATAGAGAGCTATATAAATTACTCTAAGATGTATTAAATAAATAAGTTGAATATACAGAAATAAGATGTTAATATTGACTTATAAAGAAAATATTTGCACAGGGGAGCTAGTAAAACTGGCTGAGAGTAAAAGTGATACTTTTAGACCCTTAACCTGAACTGGATAATACCAGCGTAGGAAGTGTGTTTGGGATATTTAAGTTTATCCTATATTTATGCTGTAAACATAAGCACAAATCCAAAACTGGATTTGTGCTTTTTTATTTTAAAATATTCATTTAATTTGAGAAGTATCTTAAATTAAATAATTAGCTATGCACAATAAATTTAAAAGGGGGAATCTTTATGAAAACTAAAAAAATAGTATTATCTGCTATGTTTATTGCTATAGGTGTATTAGGTTCATCTATTTATATTCCTATGGGTGTTGCAAAGTGTTTTCCTGTACAACATGCTATAAATGTTGTATCTGCAATTGCACTGGGACCCGTAAATGGAGTAGCTATAGCCTTTTGTATATCACTACTTAGAAATATTTTGGGCACAGGAACCTTACTTGCTTTTTCAGGCAGTATGGTAGGGGCAGCTTTAGCAGGTTGTTTTTATAAGAAGACAAAGAAAAATTTCATGGCAGTAATAGGAGAAGTAATAGGGACAGGGATACTAGGAGCGTTATTATCCTTCCCTATAGCTAAACTAATTATGGGAAAATCAGTAGGGGCTTTTGTTTTTATAATACCTTTTGGTGTAAGTACAGTGGTAGGAAGTGTAATTGCCTATCTTTTAGTTATGGTATTTGAAAAAACTAAAGTTATGAAAACTATTTAATCTTTAAAAAATAAGTAGCTGTAATTATAGAGCAAAGTTTAAGGTTTAAAGGTATCAATTGATAATTAAAGATTTATAATTGTTAATTTTAAATAATTGTTTAGAATAAGGGGGAACAAAGTTTGAGTGAGTATAAATATATAGAAGATGCATTTGAAAAGGGAGGTACTATTTTAGGGCTTATAAAAGATAAAAAGCCATTAATACACCAAATAACTAACTATGTAGGGTGCAATGATTGCGCAAATATAACTTTAGCCTTAGGAGCTTCACCAATAATGAGTGAAGATGCAGAAGAAGTAGAGGAAATAGTATCTCAGTCTTCAGCACTTCTTATAAATATAGGTACGTTAACAAAAGATACACTAAAATCTATGATATTGGCAGGAAAAAAAGCCAATAGTTTAAATATACCTGTAGTATTAGATCCTGTAGGAGTAGCTGCATCTAATTTTAGAAAGAGTTCTATTGAAGAACTATTAAAGGAAATCAACTTTTCTGTAATTAAAGGAAATCTTTCAGAAATCAAAGCCTTATGTGGACTTAAAACAAATTCTAAAGGGGTAGATAGTGAGGAAAATGAAGAGGGGATTGATTATATAAAAGAAGGGAAAGTTTTGGCTGAAGCTTTAAGCTATAAATTAAATTCAGTAATATGCATAACTGGAAAGATAGATATTATCTGCTATAAAGGTATATGTTATGCAGTAGAAAATGGACATAGCATTATGAGCAAAGTTACTGCCATGGGATGTATGATGGGAGCTGTAATTGCAACATTAGTTTCTGTAACTAAAGAGCATTTAATATCTACCCTAATAGCAACAACATTAATGGGGATTTGTGGTGAATTAGCTGAAAGAGAGATAGAAAAAGGAATTGAAGGTAGTGGAACTTTTAAAATAAAATTGTTAGACCAAGTATATAATTTTTCAGAGGAGAAATTATATACAAATCAAAGAGTTTATAAGGTGTAATTAACAGATTTTATTAAAAGAAGGAAATTATAAATAAAATTAACATATAATTCTGTCTTATAAGTTGTATTTGTATTCAATAATATATATTATAAAGATAGGGATAATTTAGTTTATACAGTAGTGTAAACTAGTAAAATTAGAAATTATTTTTATAATGGAGGATTTACTATGAACTTAAGAGAAACAGCATTAAAATTCCATAAAGATTTTCAAGGGAAAATTGCACTTCACTGTAAGGTACCGGTAAATAATAAAGAAGATATGACATTAGCTTATACACCGGGAGTAGCAGAACCTTGTATGGAAATAAACAAAGATTATGATAAGGTTTATGATTATACATCAAAAGGAAATTGGGTAGCTGTAGTAACTAACGGTACTGCTGTATTAGGTCTTGGAGACATAGGAGCAGCAGCAGGACTACCAGTCATGGAAGGAAAAGCAGTATTATTTAAAGCTTTTGCAGGAGTAGATGCTTTTCCAATATGCCTTGATACAAAGGATAGTAAAAAGATAATAGAAACAGTTAAATTAATGGAGAGTTCATTTGGAGGAGTTAATTTAGAAGACATAAAAGCTCCAGAGTGTTTTGAAATAGAAGAAGAGCTTAAAAAAATATGCAATATTCCAGTATTTCACGATGATCAACATGGTACAGCGGTAGTTTCATTAGCTTGTTTATTTAATGCAGTAAAATTAGCTAATAAGAAAATGGAAGATATAAAAGTAGTTATTAATGGTGCAGGTGCAGCAGGAATAGCCATAGCAAAATTACTTATAAAATTAAATGCAAAAGATGTAATACTTTGCGATACTCAAGGAGCTATATACGAAGGCCGTACGGTAAAAATGAATAAATATAAAGAAGAGATGGCTAAAATATCTAATAAAGATAAAGAACAAGGATCTTTAGAAGAAGTTTTAAAAGGTAAAGATGTATTTTTAGGAGTATCTGTGGCTAATTGTGTTACTAGTGAAATGGTTAAAGCTATGAACAAAGATGCTATAGTTATGGCAATGGCAAATCCTAATCCGGAAATATTACCTAACATTGCAAAAGAAGCAGGAGCTAAGGTTGTTTGTACTGGTAGATCAGATTTTCCAAACCAAGTTAATAATGTACTAGCTTTCCCAGGAATATTTAGAGGAGCTTTAGATGTTAGAGCTTCAGAAATAAATGACGAAATGAAAATAGCTGCAGCTAGAGCTATAGCTGAAATTATTACTGATGAAGAGTTAAATGAGGATTATGTTATTCCAGAACCATTTGATTTGAGAATAGCACCTAAGGTAGCTGAATATGTGGCAAGAGCAGCTATAGAAACTAAAGTAAATAGAATAGATGTAAAACCAGAAGAAGTTTATGAAAAAACTAAAAGAATAATAGAAAAATAGGAAAAAGGCTTCTATGAAGCCTTTTTCTTATTTTATATTAATATGAAACAAAACAATAAATTTTATAGAATTATGAAAAATTAGTATTCAATCAAAATTTCCTTTAATAAATCTGGGCAGTTTGTAATAATTCCATCTACTTTCATATCTATAAGTTTCCTCATATAGTTAACATCATCTACTGTATAAATATTAATTTCTAAGTTGTTTTTATGAGCTTTTTCAATTAACTCTTTTCTTAGACCTTTATATGGTAGGTGGAGAGCATTATGTTTAATTGGATATAAATATTCATCTACATCTTTAATTTTTTTCTCAAATAATAATCCAGTGCGAATATTACTATTAAGTTTTTTACATTTATTCATTGAATCATGATTAAAACTAGATAGAATTACCTTATCCTCTATACCTTCTTTCATTATATGAAAAAGAAGTTTTTCTTCTATATTCCTATAATAGATTATAGAATTTTTAATTTCAAAATTAATTTTAATATCTTTATTTTTTGTACATTCTATAAGCTCTTCTACAGAAGGAATTTTACATTTAGAGAATGCTTTATCCTTAAAACTTCCAGCATCAAGTTTTCTAAGCTCATTATAGGTATAATTTTTTACAAGCCCTATACCATTAGTAGTTCTATCTAAGTACTCATCATGTATAAGTACAAGTACACCATCCTTTGTCATTTGAACATCTGTTTCTATTCCGGTGCAGCCCATCTCTATAGCTTTTTCAAAGGCAACAATTGTATTTTCTGGATAATACATACTGGCTCCTCTATGTA
>NZ_DKLM01000015.1:49235-120379 GCF_002455975.1 Clostridium sp. UBA6640 | reverse complement strand
GAGCAAAATTAACAATCATAATATTCACCTCTTAATAAATCAGATCTTTATAAAGAATATTTATTTTGGATAGCTAAAATATATTAACATAATTAGTTATAAAAATACTTATTTTAATATTTCTTTAAAATAGAGACAATATACTAAATATATTATACTTTTATGGGATATAATATGATATATGTATATTGACATTTTTAGAACAAAGTAATAAAATCAAAATTGTTAAAAGTAAATAAATTTTACACAATGGTGTGTGAATATGAAAAAGAGTAATGGCGCTCCTTAAGATTTTCTTAAGGAGCCTTTTTTGTTATATATCTGCTAGGAATTTTAAAAAATAACTGCTCATGGACGAATTTAGTTATTTTATTTCAAAGTCCTATGTCGTATATGAATAATCTAGTTAACAACTAATTGATAATTGACGGAAGATAGTTTTATAGATGAGAAAAACTTTAAAATTTCCTTAATAGTTAAAGCAAATTTTAAAATTTATTTGAAGATATAGAAAACCATATATCTTTAAATAAACAAAAGTTTTAATGTTAATTATCAATTTAAAAATAAAAAGTAGGAAGTGATAAAATGAGCAATTTTAATATGGGTCCTAAGGTTCATTTTGGAGTTGGCGAATTAAAGGAACTAAGAAATATCAATTGTAAGAGAGCTTTTATAGTAACAGATCCTTTTATGGTTACTTCAGGATTTATTAACAAGGTTACTGAACATTTAGAAGCAGCTTCAATTGCATATGAAATTTTTTCTGAAATAGTTCCAGATCCACCGCTTGAGGTAGTATCAAAGGGAATAAAAGCTATGGATAAATTTAATCCAGATGCTTTAATTGCTATGGGGGGAGGTTCTGCTATTGATGCCTCTAAAGCAATAAGCTACTTTAGAGCATTAGTTAAGAGAGGAATAAGCCCTGAAATAGAGATTAAAAAACCACTATTTATAGCTATACCTACTACAAGTGGAACAGGGTCTGAAGTTACTGCATTTTCAGTAATTACAGACAAAAAACTTAATGTAAAATATCCTTTAGTAGATGAAGATATGGTGCCAGATATGGCAATATTAGATGCTGAACTAGTAAAATCTGTTCCACCAGCAATAACAGCAGATACAGGTATAGATGTTTTAACTCATGCTATTGAGGCTTATGTATCAACAAAAAATTCAGATTTTACTGATGCCTTAGCAGAAAAAGCAATAAAATTAGTATTTAAATATTTACCAAAAGCTTATAAAGATGGATCAGATTTAGAAGCAAGAGAAAAGATGCATAATGCTTCTTGTATAGCAGGAATAGCATTTACTAATTCTTCATTAGGAATTAATCATAGTATGGCACATATACTTGGTGGTAGATTCCATATACCACATGGTAAGGCTAATGCATTAGTATTACCTTATGTAATAGAGTATAATGCAGATATTAAATCTATAGGTAGAAATGAATACACAAAAGCAGCAGAAAGATATGCTGAAATAGCAAGATTCTTAGGTCTTACAAGCTCTAATAGTGTACGCGAGGGAGTTAGGGCATTAATTAATGGGGTGAAAAATCTAATTAGATCTTTAGGAATACCTAACAAAATTAAAGATTTAAACATTTCAAGCAGCGAATTTGATAAAAATTTATCTGATATGGCTGAGATAGCTTTAAAAGATGGATGTACCCCTACTAACCCGAGAGAGCCTAAGGTTGAAGAGCTTAAAGAACTGTTCAAAAAAGTGTATAATGGAATGTAAGATATATCAATATTAATAAGTTTATTATATTTTTTACAAATTAATTGACAATTAAATTTAGAGCATATATAATTAAATCATAAAGATTTTGAGTTAAAGTTGTTCAATGGCGTACAACTAATTAATTAGAGCAATGAAGCTTCTTAAAAGTACTAATGGTGTATTTTTAGGGAGCTTTTTATGTTTTTGAGATTGGAGTGAGATCTTTGGAAGAAAAACAAAGGGTCATACAAGAATATGTACCAGGAAAACAGATTACACTAGCTCACCTAATCGCTCATCCTAATAAAACGGTTTATAAAAAATTAGGACTTAGTGATGAATATAATGAAGCAATTGGAATTTTAACAATAACTCCAAGCGAAGCGGCCATAATTGCAGCAGATGTAGCTACTAAATCCGCAGGAGTTGAAATTGGTTTTGTTGATAGATTCAGTGGCTCATTAGTAGTAACAGGAGATGTTTCTAGCGTAGAAGCTTCACTGAATGAAGTTTGTGATATGCTAAGTAGTGTACTTTCATTCTCCATAGCAAAAATCACAAAATCTTAGGAGGTAAGTTTTGTGAAAAAAATAATGTTTATTGGTACAACAGGGTCTGGAAAGACTACTTTAACCCAAGCGTTAAACAACGAAAAAATAGAATATAAGAAAACTCAGGCTGTAGACTTTAATAATTATATTATTGATACACCTGGAGAATATATAGATAGTAGAGTTTATTATAATGCACTGATTGTAACCTCATCAGATGCAGATGTAATAGCCTTGATACAAGATTGTAGCAGAGAACTTAGCGTTTTCCCTCCGGCTTTTGGCAGTATCTTTTCTAAACCTGTCATAGGAATTTGTACGAAAACTGATTTATGTAGTAGTAAAGAAGATTTAAATCGTGCAGAAGAGTTTTTAAGAGAGGCAGGAGCAGAAGGAATATTCATGGTAAGCTCAATAAATAATGATGGATTAGAAAAATTAAAAAAATATTTGGAATGGAAATAGGATTTTTGTGTTAAAATAAGATTTATACAAAACTTATTAAAAATTCCAAAAGAGGTGTAGAATATGACTAAAAGAATTGTAATAGCCGATGATGAACCTATTACAAGAATAGATATTAGGGAAATGTTAGAAGAGGCAGGTTACAGTGTTGTAGCTGAAGCTTCAGATGGTTTTGATGCCATCGAGATGTGTAGAAAACATTTACCGGATCTAATAATTATGGACATAAAAATGCCTTTATTAGATGGATTAAATGCATCTAAGATAATCAATCAAGAGGGCTTAGCCAGTGGAATAGTGCTTTTAAGTGCTTATAGTGACAAAACATTTATTGAAAAGGCAAAAGATGTAGGGGTAATGGGCTACTTAGTTAAACCTTTAGATAACAAATCTTTAATTCCAAATATAGAGGTTTGTTTAGCAAAATCAAGAGAATTTAAAAAAATTAAAGATGACATAAAAAGCGTTGAGAAAAAACTAGAAGCTAGGAAAATTATAGAAAAAGCCAAAGGTGTATTAATGAAGCAAAATGGCATAACAGAAGATGAAGCTTATAGTAATATAAGAAATTTAAGTATGAAAAAGAGAGTAACTATGGAAGAGATTTCGCAGATAATTGTAATGAGTGAAGAATAATTAGTAAGTAGGAATGAATATGAGTGAAATAAGAAGATTATGTTTAAAATATACTTGCTTAAGTGAAAGTGATATATTAATTATAGAAAATATAGCTAACACTCTTCAGCTAATTGCTGATTCAGCAAATGCAGACGTCTTCATAGATTGTCCGACAAAACATAGTGGAGAAGCAATAGTTGTAGCGGAGGCAAAACCAAGTACTAAAAGCTCATTATATAAAGAAAAGGTAGTTGGAAAATTTGCAATAAGAGAAAATGAACCGGCATCACTTAGAACCTTAGAAATAGGAATGCCATCAAGAGATTTAAAGGCAATAACTCAAGAATACATAAAAGTTAAGCAAAGTGTAGAACCTATTAGAAATAAAGAAAATAAAACTATTGGTGTTTTAATTGTGGAAAAGGATGTAACAGAGGCCTTAAATAGCAATAGAAAGATAGAAATATTAGCAAGAACTAACGAAGAGCTTACATCCCAAATAACTAATAGGACTTACAAAGAAAGTGATATAACATATCACATAAATGATGCTATACTTATTTTTGATGAAAATGGAGTACTAAGATTTAAGAACCCTGTAGCAGAACAACTTTATAAGAAACTAGGGTATAAAGAAGATTTAATAGGCATGGATTTTTCCAACTTATCTTTGTATAATTGTTCTTTTGAAGAAATTAGGAATAGTGACTGTATAGATATTAAAGACATAGATATAGGAGATATTTCACTTCAAGTCAAGTATATTGTACAAAGTAGTAAGGTATTGAATTTAGTAATGCTTATTAGCGATGTTACAGATATGAAGCAAAAAGAAAAAGAACTTATATTAAAATCTGTAGTAATAAAAGAAATTCATCATAGAGTTAAAAATAACCTTCAAACCATTGCTAGTCTTTTAAGACTTCAATCAAGAAGAATTAAGGGAGAAGAGTTTACCACTGCTATAAATGAAAGTATAAATAGAATATTGAGTATAGCAGCAACTCATGAAATATTAGCAAAGCAAGGTATTGATGAAGTAAATATAAAAGAAGTTATAAATAAGATAAAAGCAAGCATAATAAGTTTTGAGAAGAGAGATAACGTAGATTTACAAGTAAGTTTAGAAGGTGATGATTTTTCAATTAACTCTGACAAATCCACATCTATAGCTTTAGTTGTAAACGAATTACTTCAAAATTCCTTAAAACATGCTTTTAAGGATAGAGCTACTGGAAAGATAATAATAAAAATCCAGCAAGGTAATATATATTCAACTATTTCTGTCATAGATGATGGGGTAGGGTTTGATGTTAACTCTGTGAAAGAAAGCAGCTTAGGACTTATGATAGTAAGAAGCTTAGTTAATGATAAACTAAATGGTAATTTAAATATATATTCAAATTCTCAAGGAACTAAAACTGTTTTTGATTTTAAAAACTAAATATTAAGTACGATGTAGTGCTTATGTAGCGGCGATGAAGCCCAGAGTATTTATTATTAAATAGTTATATTATAACTATTTAATAATAAAAATTCTGGGCTTTAATATTTAGCAGATAATTCACGGTTAATAGATATAAAATTTTATATTTTTAATTGAAAGCTAAAAAAGTGAGGTGAGAAGAAGTGAGAGAAGAAATTTTAAGCGTTGGTATAGATATTGGAACATCTACTACTCAGCTTGTATTTAGCAATATAACCATTGAAAATACAGCAAGTAACTTTTCTGTACCAAGAATTAAAATTGTTGATAAAAACATTATTTATAGAAGTGAAATTTATTTTACTCCACTTATTACTCAAACGAAAATAGATAAAGACAAGGTAAGAGAAATAATAGAAGGCGAATATAAAAATGCCGGAGTTAAGCCAAGTGATGTAGAAACTGGTGCTGTAATAATTACTGGAGAGACTGCTAGAAAAGAAAACGCAAACGAAGTTCTTCAGAGTTTAAGTGGGTTTGCTGGCGATTTTGTAGTAGCTACAGCTGGACCAGATTTAGAGTCAATTATCGCTGGAAGAGGAGCAGGAGCAGATAAGATATCCGATGAAGAAAATGCTTATGTCGTAAATATCGATATAGGTGGAGGAACATCTAATCTAGCTTTATTTAAGAATGGTGAATTAGTTGATACCGGATGTTTAGATATAGGTGGAAGACTTATAAAAATAGACAAGGATACTAAAAAAATCTATTATATATATCCAAAAATTAAAAAGTTAGCACAATCTATTGGTGTAAATATAGAAGTTGGAGACATTGCAGAAATCGATAAAATTAGAAAAATTGCAAGTGCAATGGCTGAAATTTTAGAAGAAGCAGTTTGTATTAAACAAAGATCATCGATGTATGATGAGATTCAAACTAACAAAGGATTAAAAGATGGCTACAACATTGAGTATATAACCTTCTCAGGAGGGGTAGCTGATTATATATATAATGAAGATTATTCAGATCCTTTCAGATTTGGAGATATGGGAGTTGTTCTAGGTGAGGAAATTAAAAAATCCAATCTAGCTAAAAAGCTTAAGGTAAGGACTGCTATTGAGACTATAAGAGCTACTGTTGTAGGTGCTGGTTCTCATACTACTGATATCAGTGGAAGTACTATAACCTATACTTCTGATGTCTTTCCAATCAAAAACCTACCAATTTTAAAATTATCTAAAGAAGATGAAGATGGTGGTTTTGAATCTATTGAAAGGGCAATAAATGAAAAACTTAAATGGTTTAATTTAGAGAATGAAAGTCAAAGGGTGGCGGTGGCACTAAAAGGACTTAAAAATCCTTCTTTTGATGAAGTTCAAAAATTATCAAAATCGCTTATCAATGGAATGGCCGAACTTTTAGAAAAGGAATATCCAATATTTGTGATTGTCGAAAATGATATAGCTAAGGTGTTAGGTCAAACTATGTATATTCAACTAGGAAAAAAGAAAAATGTTGTTTGTATAGATAGCATCAAGGTTGAAAATGGAGACTATATAGATATTGGAAAACCATTAATAAATGGTAAGGTTGTTCCAGTAGTAATAAAAACATTAGTATTCAATTCATAATTATTATAGAGGGGTGAAGAAAGTGATACTAAAAACAAAATTATTTGGTAAAGTGTATCAGTTCAAAGACGTTAAAGAAGTTTTAGCAAAAGCTAATGAAGAAAAGTCAGGTGATAAATTAGCTGGAGTAGCTGCTGAAACTTCTCAAGAAAGAGTAGCGGCAAAAGTTGTACTTAGCAATTTAACTGTATCAGATGTAAGAAATAATCCAGTAGTTCCATATGAAATGGATGAAATAACAAGAATCATTCAAGATTCTGTTAATGAAAAAATATATGGTGAAATCAAAAATTGGACTATTTCAGAATTAAGAGAATGGATTTTAAATGAAAACACAACAGGAGCTGACATCAGAAGAATAAGCAGAGGATTAACAAGTGAAGTTATTGCTGCTGTTGCAAAATTAATGTCTAACTTAGACTTAGTTTATGGTGCAAATAAGATTAAAGTTACTGCTCATTGTAATACAACAATTGGTGAAGCAGGAACTTTATCAGCAAGATTACAACCTAACCACCCAACAGATGATCCAGATGGTATATTAGCTTCATTATTAGAAGGCTTAACTTATGGTATAGGTGATGCTTTAATAGGATTAAACCCAGTTGATGATACTGTAGGAAGTGTAGTTAAGGTATTAAAAAGATTTGAAGAAACAAAACAAAAATATCAAATACCAACTCAAAACTGCGTACTTGCACACGTAACTACTCAAATGGATGCAATAAAACAAGGTGCGCCAACAGACCTAATATTCCAAAGTATAGCAGGTTCCGAGAAAGGTAATGAAGCCTTCGGAATAAATGCAGCTTTAATACAAGAAGCAAGAGATTTAGCATTAAAAGAAGGAACAGCAGCAGGTCCGAATGTAATGTACTTTGAAACTGGTCAAGGTTCAGAGCTATCAGCAGATGCTAACTTTGGAGCAGACCAAGTAACAATGGAAGCTAGATGTTATGGATTTGCGAGAAAGTATGAACCATTCCTAGTTAATACAGTTGTTGGATTTATAGGACCAGAGTATTTATATGACAGTAAACAAGTTATAAGAGCAGGTCTTGAAGACCATTTCATGGGTAAATTATCAGGTATTCCAATGGGATGCGACGCTTGTTACACAAACCACATGAAAGCAGATCAAAACGATATAGAGAACTTATCAATATTACTATCTACTGCAGGATGCACATACTTTATGGGAATTCCACATGGTGACGACGTAATGCTTAACTATCAAACTACAGGATACCATGAAACAGCAGCTTTAAGAGAGTTACTAGGTAAGAGACCAATAGCTGAGTTTGAAGCATGGCTTGAAAAATGGAACTTCATAGAAAATGGAAAATTAACAGGAAAAGCAGGAGATGCTTCTGTATTTCTTAAGAAGTAGAAGGGGGTAACCAAATGTTTTCAGAAAATGATTTAAAAACATTAATAGAGCAAGTTTTAGTTGAAATGGCAACAAAGCAAGGAGGAAACATTGCTAGTGCACCTAACAAAACTGAAGAAAATAGTACTGTTGATGCAAATGGAATGATTCCAGATATAACAGAAGTTGATTTAAAAACTAGACTTCTAGTTGATAACCCAGTGGATGCTGAAGGTTATTTAAAAATGAAACAGCATACTCCTGCAAGATTAGGTATAGGAAGAACAGGAGCAAGATATAAAACTGAGACAATGTTAAGATTTAGAGCAGACCATGCATCAGCTCAAGACTCAGTTTTTACAGATGTTAATGAAGAGTTATTAAAAGAGATGAATTTACCAATAATAAATACAATGTGCTCATCAAAAGATGAATATATAACAAGACCAGATTTAGGAAGAGCTATTTCAAGAGAAGAGTTAACAAAATTAAGTTCCGTGAAAAGAAACCCACAAGTTCAAATATATGTATCAGATGGGTTAAGCTCAAGAGCTGTAGAGGCTAATGTAAAAGATATATTACCACCATTAACACAGGGATTAGAAAGCTATGGTATATCAGTAGGAACTCCATTCTTTGTTAAATTAGGAAGAGTTGGAGCAATGGATGTTATTTCTGAAGAAATCGGAGCAGATATAACTTGTTTACTTATTGGTGAGAGACCAGGTCTTGTAACTGCTGAAAGTATGAGTGCATATATAGCATACAAAGGAACAGTTGGAATGCCAGAATCAAGAAGAACAGTTGTATCTAATATACACAAAGGTGGTACTCCATCAGTTGAAGCCGGTGCGTATATAGCAGATATCATCAAGTTAATGTTAGAGAAAAAGGCAAGTGGATTAGATCTAAAATTATAATTCAGGAGGAATGTTATTATGAAAAATGATCAACTTCGTGCATCAGTATTAAGTGTTAAGCTAATAGCTAACGTTAATCCTGATATGGCAAAAGAGTTTGAATTAAAGCCTGAACATAAGAGTATAGGGATAATTACAGTAGATAGTGATGATGTTACATACACTGCTTTAGATGAAGCAACAAAAGCTGCTGACGTTGAAGTTGTTTATGCAAGATCATTCTATGGTGGAGCTGCAAATGCAAATACTAAGCTTGCAGGTGAAGTAATTGGAATATTGGCAGGACCAAGTCCAGCGGAAGTAAGAAGTGGATTAAATGCTGCAATAGACTTCATTGAAAGTGGAGTTGCAACATTTTACAGTGCTAATGAAGATGATAGCATTGTATACTATGCGCAACCTATATCAAGAACAGGTTCATATCTTTCTAAAACAGCAGGAGTTAAAGAAGGTGAAGCAATAGCTTATTTAATAGCTCCACCATTAGAAGCAATGTACGCATTAGATGCAGCTATGAAAGCAGCAGCAGTTGAATTAAAAGCATTCTTTGGACCACCATCTGAAACAAACTTTGGTGGAGGGCTGCTAACTGGAAGCCAATCTGCTGTAAAAGCAGCTTGTGATGCATTTGCTGACGCAGTTAAGTTTGTAGCAGATAATCCTACAGATTACTAGAATTAGGTTATTGTTATGAAAGAATCAACATTAGGCCTTTTAGAAACGTACGGATTTGTAGGGGCTGTTGAAGGATTAGACGTAGCTTTAAAATCTGCAAATGTTAAACTTGTAAGCTGTGAATTTGTTACAGGTGGTATTGTTACTATACTTATTACTGGAGATGTAGCTTCTGTAAAAGCTTCAATAGAGGCTGCCTCTACAGCTGTAGATAGATTAGGTAGCTTGAGAAATGCTCATGTCATAGCAAGGGCAGAAGAGAATGTATGGAACATACTAGATGGTAAAAAGAAAGATAGTTCTAAAAATACAGATGAAATATCAGTAAGCGATAAAATTTTACCTGCTAAAGCGGAGAATGAAAATGCTGATAATGATAATGATATAGAAGATACAGTAGATAGCATAGACGAAGATAAATTAGATACTGTAGATGAAATTCAAAAATCCGAGGATGATTCAATTGCAATAGAGAATACAGATGAGATTCAAGGGTCAGAGGATGATTCAGCTGTGGTAGAGGATAAAAAAGATATAAAGCTTAACTTTGAGAATCGTGAAGAGTTAGAAGTATTAAAAGTTCCTGAGCTTAGAACTATTGCAAGAGAATTAAAGGAGCGAAAAAAGCTTTCACTTACGAAGAAACAAATCAAATTTAGCAAGAAAGATCAGCTTATTGAAGCCATACTGAAGGAACAGTAGGAGGAAATAAAAATGGAAATGGTAGACAAAGACTTAATATCAATACAAGAAACTAGAAATCTTATCATTAACGCTAAAAAAGCTCAAGAAATATACAAAACTTTTTCTCAAGAAAAGGTTGATTCAATAGTAAAGGCTATAGCAGAAGCTGGAGAGCGTGAAGCTGTTAAATTAGCTAAAATGGCTTGGGAAGAAACTGGATTTGGTAAATGGCAAGATAAGGTTGTTAAGAATGTATTTGCTAGCAAGTTAGTTTATGAAAACATGAAAGACTTAAAAACTATTGGAATCATAAATGAAGATAAGGTAAACAAAGTTTGTGATGTAGCTGTACCAGTAGGAGTTATTGCTGGATTAATTCCATCAACAAACCCAACATCTTCAACAATATACAAAATATTAATTGCATTAAAATCAGGAAATGCTATAGTAATTTCACCACATCCAAATGCAAAAAATTGTATTATTGAAACTGCGAAAATATTAAATGAAGCAGCAATAAAGGCAGGAGCTCCAGAAGGATTAATCGGATGTATAACAGTTCCATCACTTGATGGTACAAATGAATTAATGACTCACAAGTATACATCATTAATACTTGCTACTGGTGGAGAGGCTATGGTTAAAGCAGCTTATAGCTCAGGAACACCAGCTATAGGAGTTGGACCAGGAAACGGACCAGCATTCATAGATAAATCAGCAAATGTTTCTTTAGCAGTTAAGAGAATTATTGATAGTAAAACTTTCGATAATGGAGTAATTTGTGCTTCAGAGCAATCAATAGTAGTAGAGGAATCTATGAAAGATATTGTTAAGGCTGAACTTATAAAACAAGGAATGTATTTCTTAAATGAAGAAGAATCTACTAAGCTTGGAAACTTCATATTAAGAGCTAATGGAACAATGAATCCACAAATTGTTGGTAAAAGTGTAGAAACATTAGCTGAAATGGCTAAATTAAACGTTCCTAATGGAACAAAGGTATTAATATCAGAACAAACTACAGTAGGTAAAAATAATCCTTATTCAAGAGAAAAACTTACTCCAATATTAGCATTTTACACAGTAAAAAATGTTGAAGAAGGAATAAAACTTTGCACAGAAATATTAATGAATGAAGGTAAAGGTCATACTTTAGTATTACACTGCGAAAATGAAGAAATCATAAAAGAATTTGGATTAAGAATTCCAGTTTCTCGTCTATTAGTTAATACACCAGGTGCTTTAGGTGGAATTGGAGGATCAACAAATCTTACTCCAGCACTTACATTAGGCTGTGGTGCTGTAGGAGGAAGTTCAACTTCTGATAACATAGGACCAATGAACCTATTAAATATAAAGAGGGTAGCTTATGGTGTTAGAGAGCTAGAAGAACTTAGAGGAGATAAAGCTCAATGTGAAAATGTACCAGCTACAATTTCTAAAGAGCAATTAGATTTAATTGTGAATAAAATCATTGAAAGATTAGCACAAATAAAGTAAACAATAAAATATTAATATAAATTTAGTTAAATTTTAAAAAAATAATTTTTATGCAATTTAAGGAGGAATTTTAAAATGGCAAATATGAACGCATTAGGAATGATTGAAACTAAAGGATTAGTGGGAGCTATAGAAGCAGCAGATGCAATGGTTAAAGCTGCAAACGTAACTTTAATAGGAAAAGAGCAAATTGGTGCTGGATTAGTTACTGTTATGGTAAGAGGAGATGTTGGAGCTGTTAAAGCTGCTACAGATGCAGGAGCTGCTGCTGCTGAAAGAGTTGGAGAATTAATATCAGTTCATGTAATTCCAAGACCACATAGTGAAGTTGAAGTTATACTTCCAAAATACGAATAATAATAGTTTAAATTTAGATAATCCTAAAAATTCTTAATATAACTAGGTATCTTTAAATAAATAACTAATTAGCATTCTAGTGCATTTTATGTTATACGCATGGCAATAATCATAGATAACAATCCTATCTATAAAAACTTGCTCTTTGCTTAGCGCAAAATATATTAGAGTTTTTGATAAACTATTTTATTTCAGATACCAAACCAACTTCTAAAGATCTCTACAGCTCATCACAAGTGCTCGTGCCAAATGGCATGAGCGTGATGAATGTAGAATGATGCAAATTATATAACTTGTAGTATTTTATGCTACAAGTATTGTGGCTTAACAAATTAATGTCCATCTTATATAAGGATGTGAGATGATGAGTGTTTTAACAGAAAGCGTTTTAAGAAGCAAACTGAGAAATGAAAATTTAACAGAGTATGTTGTGGAAAAAGGAGTAATAATAACTCCGTCAGCAAGACAATATTTACAAGATAAAAATATAAAATTAGTTTATAAAGAACAACAAACTAAAGAAAGCAATCAGAATATTCAAAGGGAAGAAAAAGTATTTAGCCCTAAATATGTTCATATAAGTGGTGGAGTTTTTGAAAATAAACCAGAACATATGACTCAACTAAATGGTAATAAATTGGTAGAAAAAGATCACAGAAGAATCATACTAAGAGGAAAATTAGATAGTCTTCAAGCTAAAATATTGCAAACTCAAATTCAATGTAAAAACCTAAATGAAAAAAAAGTACTGAAGGATTTGGAAGAGGTTTTAGCTTATGTGAGAAAAATATTAGAAGTAGAAGTAACGGAAAAAGAATTACCAGAGGTTGCTTTAATGGGTTTAAATTCAGAAGAACTAAGAGCTACTTCTCATAACCCTAAAAAATATTTTAACATAGACCATATAATTTTCCCAAGCTATGAAATGGGAGATATAGTTGTAGCTTTAAATGCATTAAGAGCAGAAAGTAGAGAAGTTGAAATTGAAGCATTAAAAGCATTTAAAAACCAAGATGGAGAACTATCTAGAAATGATATAGCACTAGCTTTGAATAGATTAAGTAGTTGTTTTTATATAATGATGTGCAAGTATGTTTCTGGAAAGTACAAATAAGAGGTGACAATTTTGAGTACAGTAGATTTAAATATTAATTATATTATCGATGAAGTAGTTAAAAGACTACAAGGTATCGAAGAAGACAACACAGTGCTTGTAGAAGCTTCTGGCCGTCATGTCCATCTTTCACAAGAAGATGTAGATACTCTTTTTGGAAAAGGTTATCAACTGACTAATAAAAGAGAACTATCTCAACCAGGTCAGTACTTATGTGAAGAAAGGGTTACTCTTATAGGACCTAAAGGAACATTACAAAATGTTTCTGTTTTAGGACCAGTAAGAGGAAAGACTCAAGTAGAATTATCAAAAAGTGATGCTGTTTCTATAGGAGTGAATGCTCCTGTTAGAATGTCAGGAGATATTAAAGGCACTCCATCTATAATTCTTGCTACACCAAAAGCAGTATTAAGAATAGAAGAAGGTGTTATTGCAGCTAAAAGACATATGCATATAACACCAGAAGATGCAGCCAAGTTTGGGGTAAAAGATCAAGAGGAAGTTAAAATTAAAGTTGGCGGAGAAAGAGGATTAATCTTTGAAAATGTTGCTGTTAGAGTAAGTAGCAAATTCAGAACGGCTATACATCTTGACTATGACGAGGCAAATGCTTGTGGTTTCACAAAAGAACTTCGTGCAACAATAGTTAAGTAGAAAGGATTAATTTATGAAAGGCTTAAACGAAGCAGATAATCTAATTAAAGCCGTTGAAAAGACCATTAAAAAGCCAGCAAAGGTAAAAAAAGATGATGAACTTTATGTTGGTGTAGACTTAGGTACAGCTTACATTGTAATAGTTGTACTGGACAAAGAAAGAAATCCTGTTGCATGTGAAATGGAGTTTGCACAGGTAGTTAGAGACGGTCTTGTGGTTGACTTTATTGGAGCTACTAATATAGTTAGAAAATTAAAGAAAAAAATAGAAGATAAACTAGGAATTGAACTTACAAAAGCTGCTATAGCTGTTCCACCAGGAACCAGTGAAAGAGACATTAAAACTCATAGTTATGTAGTTGAAGGTGCTAGTATGGACGTTGTATCTGTAGAAGATGAACCTACAGCAGCAAATGCGGTATTACAAATAGAAAATGGAGTTGTAGTTGATGTTGGTGGTGGAACAACTGGACTTTCCATATTTGAAAATGGAAAAGTTATATACACTGCTGATGAACCTACAGGTGGAACTCAATTATCTTTAGTTATATCAGGAGCTTATAGAATTCCATTTGAGGAAGCTGAAAATAGAAAAAAGGATCCTGAAAATTATAGAGATATATTTCCTATGGTAACACCGGTGATTCAAAAGATAGCTTCTATTGTTAACTCTCATATAAGAGGATTTAATGTGGAGAAAATTTATTTAGTTGGTGGAACTTGCTGTTTAAAAGGAATTGAAGATGTTATTCAAAAGGAAACAGGTATAGAAACAGTGAAACCAATTAATCCTTTCTTAGTTACTCCTTTGGGTATTGCAATTAACTGCGTTAAATAAGGGAGGTGTGTTGATGTATAATGAGGAGTTAGTTGAACTTATAACAAAAGAAGTTATGAATAGACTAAAGATATTATTAGAAGAAAATAATAGATCAAAGAAGAAATTATTAATTCTTGAACATTCAAAAGACTTATGCCCTATATTAACTGGAGCTTTAAGTGACAATAATTTCATAATAGATTGTTTAGACAATATGGGTGATATTGAAAATTATGAGGGAATAATATTACAAAATATTTCTAATAGTGAATTAACTAATCTTTCTTTAACCATTCAAGGGTCAATGAAAGAAAAAGTGGCAATTGAAGCAGTTTTAAAAGGTTTAAACCTATATGCTATGGAAAAAGGGGTAGAATATAAAAAATATGCTGCCACTGCTAATAGAGTTTTATTCAATGCATTTAAAGATCATCAAGAAAAACTTAAAAGCTACGGGGTTAATTTTGTAGGACTAAAAGTACTTTTATCTACTTTAAAAGGTGAGAATGTCAATATTTCTCCAAAGAGTGAAAGAAAAGATAAATCAGAAGTTTCAGTTCAAATTAAAGATGAAGCAAATAAATCAATTAAGAAAAAATTAATATCTGAAACAGAGTTAAGAGATTTATATAAAGATGGAGTAAGAGAAGTAGTAATTCCTAAGAAATCTATAGTGACACCGCTAGCTAAAGATTTTGCTAGAATAAACAAATTACTAATAAAATTTGAGAGTTAAAGAAATTTATTAGGAGAGGAAGGGTACTTAATTATGATTATTGGAGAAGTAGTAGGAAATCTATGGGCTACGAGAAAAGATGAAAATCTTAATGGATTTAAATTCTTAGTTGTAAAAAAACTAGATTCTAAAGGTGAAAAAATAGATAACACAATTGTGGCAGTAGATAGCGTTGGTGCAGGAATAGGAGATCAAGTACTTATTGTTTATGGTAGTTCTGCAAGATATGTGGTCGGAGATAAGAAAGCACCAATAGACGCAACAATAGTAGGAATAGTAGATTCAGTAGAACTAGTATAAACTAATTCTACTAACATAAATACACATTACATGGAGTTGATTTTATGAATAGATCTTTAGGATTAATGGAGTTTAGTAGTATTGCAAGAGGAATAGAAGTAGCAGATATTATGTTTAAAGCGTCGAATGTTGAGGTTGTGACATTAAGACATATATGCCCAGGAAAATTTATGATTATACTTTGTGGTGATGTAGAAGAAGTAAAAGAAGCTATTGAAACCTCAAAGGAAATAGTAAGTAAAAATATCGTAGCAAGCTTTGTAATTACTAACGCTCACGAAGAATTAATAAATGGGCTCAAGAAAAGACCTCCTATTGATAATTTTGATGCTGTAGGCGTTATGGAAACTGCTAATGTTACTTCTTCATTAATTTCCTTAGACCTTGCATTAAAATCAGCTTCCATCAAATTAGTAAAATTAGTTATCGGTAATGGTATTGGTGGAAAGTCTTATTTTGTAGTTACAGGTTCTGTGAGTAGTGTAGAAGAAGCTATTAGGGTAGCTGAATCTATAATTGAACCTAAAAAAATAATTCATAAGACAATTATTCCGTCTCCTAGTAAAATTCTTTTAGAAAATCTATAAAAATATATAAGGAAAGAGGATGGCTATATGGATATAAATGAAATTATAATGTACATTATGGTAATATTCATGGTTGTAGGAGCTGTTGATAAAATCCTAGGAAATAAATTTGGATATGGAGAGCAGTTCGAAGAAGGACTTATGGCTATGGGGGCTTTAACTTTAGCAATGGTAGGAATTATATCCTTAGCTCCAGTTTTAGCAAACGTATTAAAGCCAGTAGTTGTTCCACTTTATAAAGCTGTTGGAGCAGATCCGTCAATGTTTGCTACAACATTACTTGCTTGTGATATGGGTGGATACCAATTAGCACAGCAATTAGCAGAAGCAAAAGAAGTTGCACCTTTTGCAGGATTAATATTAGGTTCTATGATGGGACCAACAATAGTATTTACTATACCTGTTGCATTAGGAATTATAAAAAAAGAAGATCATAAATTTTTAGCTAGAGGTGTGCTTGCAGGTATAATAACAATTCCAATAGGATCTTTTGTTGGAGGATTATTATCCGGATTATCTCCACTAGTAGTTCTTATGAACTTAACACCTATAATAATAGTTGCAGTTCTTATTGCTTTAGGATTAAAGTTAATACCAGAAAAAATGATAAAAGGTTTTACATACTTTGGAAAGTTTGTAACAGCTGTTATTACTGTAGGACTAGCTGCTATAATAATTGAAACAATCACTGGTATAGTTGTAATTCCAGGAATGGCTCCACTTTCAGAAGGAATAGGAGTAGTTGGAGATATTGCGATAGTTCTTGCAGGAGCGTATCCATTAGTACACTTTATAACTAAAGTATTTAAAAAGCCATTAATGAAATTAGGTTCATTATTAGGCATAGGAGAAGTAGCAGCTGCTGGTATGATAGCTTCATTAGCTAATAGTATTCCTATGTTTGGTATGATGAAAGATATGGATAATAGAGGGAAGATAATAAACGTTGCTTTTGCTGTAAGTGCTGCCTTTGTATTTGGGGATCATTTAGGCTTTGCAGCAGGTGTTAATAAAGATATGATTGCACCTATGATAGTTGCTAAATTAATAGGTGGTGCTTCAGCAGTAGCTTTAGCATGTTTTATGACACCAAAAAATGAAGTAAGTAAATAAGATATTTTAAAGGAGATGTTATATTATGGAGAACATAAATGAAAAAGCAATTGAGGAGATAATAAGAAGAATAATAACAGAGAAACTAGGTCAAATGACACCTGAATTTGAAAAGCATGTAGATCCAAGTGGCATAATGTCAATAAAAACTAGTACTGTAAAACCAGAAAAATTCGATACTGGTAAAGAAGGTGACAAGGTTTACTTAAAAGATGTAGTAACACTTGAAGAAAGTCCAAGATTAGGTTGTGGTGTTATGGAAATGGATCAAACTAGTTTTGCTTGGACATTAAAATATGATGAAGTAGATTATATAATTGATGGAACTTTAGAAATAGATATAGATGGAAGAAAAGTTGTAGGTAATAAAGGTGATTTAATTTTCATTCCTAGAAATTCTTCAATTAATTTCACAGTTCCAAATCATGCTAGATTTGTATATGTAACTTATCCAGCAAATTGGGCAGAGCTTGAGTAAAATAAAACTTATTTTAAATAATATAAAAATGCCTATAGACATAGTCTATAGGCATTTTTACATCTATAGGAAATTTTAAAAACTAGATATAAAAGCAATTTGTAACTTTTATCTTAACGCTTATTACTAATGAATATAATTTTGTTGTAGTTTTTTATTAGTTGTTCTCCTATGGTCATCTTAAGTTATCATCGTATCTTCTAATATTTCACTATGCTTACGAATAAGCTCGCTTTAAGCTTCTGCTACAATATTTTCTAATTCTTTATTTTTAGAGATATTTTTTTCAAGTTCCTCATTATATTGTTCACTTAAAATTTCTTCATTACAGCAACTTGCAAAGTTATTATTAGTTTTTATAGGATATTTTAAAATATGATTTTCATTATTAGAAGATTCATATTTTCTGATATCAGGTATCATTGTGTGTTCTTTTGCTTTCTTAAAAACATTACTTTCAACATTAATTTTTGAAGTATTATCAGGACTATTAACATCCATTTGTTCTTGAAGTTTATTATCACAACATTGAAGATCCTCTTCATCAAAAGATTTAATTATTATATCTTTACCATTATTAAATTTTTTATCAATGCAATCACAAAGCTTTTTATTATGCATTTCAGAAAGTTTATCTGAAACTACTTTTGCTACTGCTGCCACACCAATAACTGTAAGTGCGGTTTTCATAACCTTTTCAAATTTGTTATTCATTATTTTCACTCCTTTAAAAGTCATTACACTATGTTATTAGTAGTTTGTATACTTTTCTATTTTTTTATGTAATAAAATATTTTTATATACCTACTTTATTTATAATTATCCTATAGAATATTATTGTTAGCTTACTTTTTTTATATTTATCAATAGTATTACCCAAATATATAATTTTAATGTTGAATAATTAATTTTCTATTATGGAAATAAAATATATTAAATTTTTTCTTTCTGTATTATCTAAATACTCTAATGTGAGTTTTGTGTCTTTAAGAGTTTTTGATACCATAAGATGACAAAGAGCTATGCCACTATCAATTTTATTAATATAACCAAGAATTTTTGCTATTTTACTTCGTTTAACTCTGTACTATATTGTCCTTTTTAAAAAAAATCAAGGCTGACTATTAATAGTAGATGATGCTAGAAGTTTTAGCTTATATTTTCTAATAGAGCATCGTTTATAAATTGCATAGAGCAAATTATTATAAGTCACAGTACTACTCTCCTTCTATAAGCTTTAGTTTTTTCATAATATCTTCTAAATGAAGAATATAACTTTGAGTATTACTTATGTTATTGCTGTATTTAAAACTATTTTGAAGTATATCATTAAAGTATATAAGCTCTAGTTCATTTAGAGATTTTTTAAATCTAGCCTTACTTTCTTCATCTAAAGAATTATATCTAAGTACAATTTCATCATTAAATTCACTAATATTATTATTTAATCTTTCAGCTTTTTTTATATAGTTTTTCCTTCCGAACAAGAAGAATACTATACAAATCAAAATATAGAATATTGTTATATACATAAAAAGTTCCTTTCATTAGGTGTTTATAAGAAGAAAATGAAAATTAGCTATTACGTAGCTCCTAATATTCTCTACTTAAATATATTTTTTATCATAATTAATCATGTTGTATATTAATAAATATACAATACTTAGAATAAATTTTATCATAATCCTTAAGAAGTATAAAGCTATATTACTTACAAATATTACAAAGCAAATAAACGTTTATAGGAATTTTACAATGAATTTATAAAAATTGCCTTTATAAAAGAATAAATTAGATTAAAATTTATTATCACAAACAAATCATCTACTATTATATCTATAGGTAGAATTGAGCAAAGAATAGTAATAATTTTATAATAAAACTTTTTAGGTAAAGATTTTATGAATCTAGTGAAATAGGAACTAATAATTAATAATTTATTAACAATATATTTTAAAAAAGGATATTATACTCATATATAGAAATATTTATAATAAGAGAGTACTTGGAGGTGTTTATATGAGTAAACTATATTATTGTGTTGATTGTAAGAGATTAGTCGAAAATTCAGAAAAGTGTGATTATTGCAATAGCAGTTTTTTGAAAGCAATAACAAATGGAGCACCAGTAAATGTAATAGGAACTAAACAAAAAGGAAAAGTATTAAAAGTAGAAGATAGTACTGTAAAATTAATTGTTATAGATGAAGCTAAGAATAAACTTATAAAAGAGTATAAAGCAGAGCAATTAAGAAAGGTACTATAATAAGGCATTTTGCATATAATATAAAAAAAGAAGTATTTGTAGCTTGCATTTAACTTATGCATAGACTGTAACAGCTATGACAATTTGTTAAATTAAGAGCTATGAATACTTTTTTTATTATGTCTTGAGTCATAGAATGATATCTATAATTTAAAAATGAGAATTGCTATAAGATTTGATAAATTCTTACTAAAGTATTAGAATGATTTAGGGGCTAGTACAAAGGAGGGGTGATATGAAAAAAATTAATGGAATAATTTATGCCATGCTTTCTTCAGTAGGTTTTGGCCTTATGCCTATATTTACAAAGATAGCTTATAACAATGGCTTAAATCCTATAACAGTAGTTACTCTTAGATTTTTAGTAGCTAGTATTTTATTATTGGGGTATTTTATTATTTGTAAAGTGAATTTTAAGATTAGTAAAAAACAGCTTATAATACTTATGGCCATTGGCGTAACAGGGTATTCTACCACAGCCTTAACTTTATTTTTATCATATAATTATATTACAGTAGGTTTAGCTACTACTATGCATTTTATATATCCGGCTTTAGTCACTTTGTTATCTCTTATAATTTATAAAGAAAAGTTAAATAAGCATAAAATAATATCCTTGTTATTATCTTTAATGGGAATATATATTTTAGTAGGCGTGGATATAGGTGGGATAAGCCTTAAAGGAAGTTCCTTGGCATTATTTTCAGGATTAAGCTATGCAGCTTGTGTTGTTAGTATGGCAAGCAAAGCTTTAGAGGACCTGGATAATAAAGTTATAACCTTTTATCTTGCATTATTTTCAGCTATCGCAATGCTTTTATATGGAGGATTAAAGGGAGAACTTATAACAACTCTAAACATATATTCTACCTTAGCGGTATTAGGAGTGTCTGTAATCTCTACAATAGCGGCTATCATATTATTTCTTCATGGTGTTAAGATAATAGGAACTTCAAATGCAGCTATATTGAGTACTTTTGAACCTATTGTTGGAGTAATTATGGGAATCATAATATTTAAGGAAACTTTAACTATACAACTTTTTGTTGGAGGAATATTTATAATAGCATCAGTTATAATACTTTCGCGTTCGGTAAAGGATAACTCAATGGAAGGAAAAGAAGAAAGTTTAGAAGACGCCAGCATAACAAAATCATATATTGAGAATTAGTTAAATAACAACTAATTCTCAAGTTGAGAGCAAAATAGATGTTTATATTGGAGTATTATAAACATCTGTTTTATTTTGTCATGAAATTGTCATAGTTTTTGTTTACAGTAAAGTAAAGAGCATTTTTATTGCAACAGCTAAAGACATGGTTACAAATATAGGTTTTATTATTTTAGAGCCCTTATTAATGGCAAGCCTTGTACCTGCCTCAGCACCAAGTACCATAAATATTGCAACCACTAATCCAATTTTATAATCAATAGAATTATTTATAGCGAAGGTAATAAGTGCAGAAATATTACTTACAAAGTTTAAGCATTTACTATTAGCAGAGGCATGTAAAAAATCGAATTTATAAA
Source organism: Clostridium sp. UBA6640 (assembly GCF_002455975.1). GTDB lineage: Bacteria > Bacillota > Clostridia > Clostridiales > Clostridiaceae > Clostridium_J. The sequence goes on along the minus strand of NZ_DKLM01000015.1, from coordinate 98,840 downwards.
TTTTTATCATTCCAAATACTAAAAAAGAACCGGTGCCTGGACCAAAAAATCCATCATAAAAGCCAAGTGAAAATGCAAAGCACATACCGATTATTATATTTTTCTTTGTAAGTCCGGAAAAATTATCCTCACTGCCTATATCTTTTGAAAATAATGTATATATTCCTATACCTAAAACGAAAACTAATACTAAAGGATAAAGAAATTCTTGATCAATTAGTAATACTGTTCTAACACCTAATACAGAACCTACCAAAGTAAAAGGTACAAGGAATTTTAATAATTTAAAATTGACGAATCCAGATTTACTGAATTTATAAGCACTAGTAAAAGAACCGGTAGTAGCAGTAAATTTATTAGTTCCAAGGCTAAGATGAGGAGATACTCCTGCCATTAAGTATGCAGGAAGACTTATAAGTCCACCACCGCCTGCTATAGCATCAATAAATGCAGCGGCAAAACAAGCAATAGATAAGAAAATTAATTCAGCTAACATATTAACACCCCTAAAAATATATAGTCCATGTATATTATAAAGCTTATCTATAGTAAATAGAAGGGGAGTTATATATAATTGTCTTATTTCATAAAATTAAAAACAGTATCTTTTTCATTAATATCATATAAAAATTTAAGTTATAAGTGATAAAGTGTCACTAAGATTTATAAGGAGAGATAAAATGAGCAATAATAAAAACAAAATAGGTTTTAAGGAAATATTCATAACTGCAATAACAGATTTATTAGCCATGCTAGGAATTTCAGCTTTTGGTACTGTTATATTAGACTTTATACTAAGATTATTTGGGTATTTTATTGCAGAAAAAATTCAAACTATATTGGTATTATACTTAATTACATATATAATATATAATGTTGTAATGACATTAAAAAAGGATGGAATGACTTTTGGACAAAAAGTTTCAAAATTAAAATTAGTAAAATGTGAAGAAGAGAATAAAGATCTACAACCAGTTGTTGATATTGAAGACTAATTTTTAAATTGTCCACTAGAATTTCCTAATTTTTAAAGCCGTGTATTAAAGAATAGGAGAAGATATTAGAGAGAAAGAGAAAAGAATATGAATTTTTAATAGAAACTACAGAATTTCCAGGTAAAGGTGTTGCCTTCTATGAGGGAGAAAAAGTAGCTATAAAAAATACATTACCGGGACAAAAGGTAAGAGCAAAAGTTACTAAAAAAAATTCCAATGGAGTAGAAGCTAAATTAATGGAAGTTTTAGAGGATGTGGATTATAAAATAACTCCTCATTGTGAAATATCTAATCAATGTGGTGGATGTAGTCATGCGTTTTTATCTTATGAAAAACAGTTAGAACTTAAAAGTGAGCAGATATTAAAGCTTCTAGATAACGCAGGCATAACTGGATATGAATTTTTAGGGATTGAAGGAAGTCCAAAGGAACTAGAATATAGAAATAAGATGGAATTTACCTTTGGAGATATGGAAAAAGGCGGAGAACTTACTTTAGGAATGCATGTGAAAAATCAAAGTTTTAGCATAATAACAGTAGATAAATGCAAAATTGTTGATGAAGATTTTAGAGCTATATTATATACAACTCTAGAGCATTTTAGAAAAACAGATCTTCCATATTATAAAGTTTTAAAACACGAGGGATATCTAAGAAATCTAGTGATAAGAAAGGCAATAAATACAGAAGAAATTCTTGTAAACATAGTAACTACAACTCAGAGAGAATATGATTTTACACCTTACATAGAAGAATTAAATTCTTTAGAACTTAAAGGAAAGATCACAGGAATAATACATACATTAAACGATTCTCTATCTGATGTAGTTCAAGCAGATAAAGTAGAGATGCTTTATGGAAGGGCATATATAATAGAAAATTTATTAGGATTAAACTTTAAGATAAATCCATTTGCCTTTTTCCAAACTAATACAAAAGGTGCTGAAAAACTTTATAGCATAGTAAGAGATTTCTTAGGAGACTCAGATTCAAAAGTAGTATTTGACCTATACTGTGGAACTGGTACTATAGGGCAAATTGTAGCTCCAAATGCTAAAAAGGTAATAGGAATAGAACTTATAGAAGAGGCAGTGGAAGCAGCAAAAGAAAATGCTAAATTAAATAATTTAAACAACTGTGAATTTATAGCTGGAGACGTAGCAAAAGTAATACAAAATATAACTATAAAACCAGATATAATAATTCTAGACCCACCAAGAGCAGGAGTACATCCAGTAGCACTAGACTATGTAATAAAGTTCAATGCAAAGGAAATAATATATGTATCCTGTAATCCAAAAACTTTAGCAACAGACCTGCAAGTGCTAACAGCAAATGGCTATAAAGTGGAAAAGGTTAAACTAAAAGATATGTTCCCGCACACACCGCATTGTGAAGCAGTGGTGAAGTTAACAAAGTAATTGTAACTAAATAATAAATCTCTGTTTTTATAAAAAAGATTTAATTTTAAAGCTCACAGGCTGTGCCTGTGGGCTTTTTGCATATTCAAAAAAGAATAGAAAAATGTTGAGAAAAGGAAGAAGAAAAGAATCTGAAAAAAAGCAAAAGATCAGGGCGTGTCTGAAAACTAAGTAGTGTATGAGACCTAAATTTCAGCTATAATATAAAAAACTTCGAGGTTAAAACTATGAAACAAAAGCGTTATGAAATATCAGATGACAGTAGAATCAAATAAAGAATTTATTTCCTGTGGCAAGGACAGGAAGACCTCCAAAAGATAATAGGGCCATGTTTAATGTCACACTATGGATTGCAAGAAGTAGTGCAGCATGGCGTGGTTTGCCAGAACGTTTTAGCTTATGGAAAACAGTATACAGTCGTTTGTGGAAGTGGCGTGATGACGGCACTCTATTAGTAAGCTTTAAAGAGCTAATCTCAGATGCAGATTATGAAGATTTAAAGCTTGAGGGACGGTTCATATTTAAAGTGCGATTGATAATTACTATATAATCTTTTTTATATAGTAACAATTATGAACCGTCCCTTAATTAAGAAGGGGGATTATGGAAAGCGCCGCAGAATTGATTGAATAAAAAAAGAAATAATTCTATTGAGTTCATTAAAATGTTAAAACAAGAAATAAGTAAGGTATAAATTCCTAATTGCTATATAAATAGTGATTAGGGATTTTTAACAGACTAAATAATTTGGGTTAATTGTTCAGCCATATTTTACAATATATTATATTGAATGGATTTTTTTTTACTAATATTAATTTAAAATTTAATTTAATGAGTTAAAAATTTTAAATATTAAAAAAAATACTTTGCTTTTATTGGGGGTTGTGTTACAATTTACAAGAAAAAGAATTAATTTAGGTTATATTGTAGTTTTTACCTATTAATTAATATAATTTACATGTTTTTTATTGACTCAAGTATTAAATAGAAACAAATTAACTTTGATTATTAATTCTTTAATTAATATAAAATTTTTATTAACCGAACTAAGGGGGACATAATTATGAAATCTAAAAAATTAAAATTATCATTGTTATTGAGTGCTTATGCATTGTGTTCAATGTTATTAACAAAGCCTGTTAATGCAGAGGTTGGAGTTGTTCAGGGGGCTACACCTATTAATCAAGGTATGGCTATTCATGCAGACGACTTTACAATATACAATGATAAAATTGCTGCATCTTTTGCAGTAGGAACAAATAACTACTGGAACATGACAAATGGAAGTATCCTTGATGTTGCTATTATGAAAGATGGCAAATTTGGTGTTGATTTAGTAAATGATATTGAATTTCTAAACAATTACTGGACAGCTACAGGAGCATTTAACGGTGAAAATCTACAGAAAAGTCCAAAGGAAAATATTACATACAAAATAGAAGAGAATAAGGTTGTTGTTACTGCTAAAACAAGATATTGGACAGCAGGACATAAATTACCTTTAAATGTCACAATCGAGTATACATTAGAAGATGGTAAAAATTATATTGGTTTAAAAACAACTGTTGAAAATCCAGAAGGAAATGATGTTTATGAAAACATGTATGGTGGATATTCAATTAGTACTTTAGCTGCTAGCACTTTTGGACCTTTTGGATATTATCCGGACAAAAAAATAACTGGTATCGGAATTGGTGCTGATAAAGACGTTAATGAAAGATTTGGAAATTACGTTGTAACTTATGATAAAGATTATGCTGTTTCCGTTCAATTAGATGGGGCAAATACATATAAAGGGTCAAGTGGATATAAGGATGTCTATGCAAATAATACAATTGAACCAGGAAAGAGCTGTATTTATACAGGTGAAATTTTAGTCTCAGATAAAGGTGAAACAACGCCTATTATTGAACGTTTCATGGAAAAAGATAAAACAATTCAATCAGCGAATGTAAACGGTGTAGTTAAGGATTCAAAGGGGAATTCTGTAAAAGATGCATTTGTAGTAATTAGTAAAAAAGGTTCTTATAAGGAAACTGAAAAATCTCATGGTAAAGAACAACTTAAAAAAGATATTATGCAGCCATTTGCTTGGAAAATAACAGATGAAAATGGTCACTTTGAATTTGATTTACCAAAAGATGAATATGAGATTCATATTGAAGCTAAGGGATATACACCGTCAGATATTCAGAAGTTAAACCTAACAAAAGATTCAACCTTAGATTTTATGGTTAAAGATGGAGCTCAAGCTTCTCTTAAAGCTGTTGATGAAAATGGAAATCCAGTTGATTTCAAGGTAACTGTATCAGGAATTACATCAACATTTAAAACACTTGGGGGAAATGTATTCTTTACAGATCCAAAAACACATGAAGCTAAATTTGCGGTATCGGCTCCTGAAAACCCTGTAACGTTTACAATTACACGTGCCAGTGATTATGAATCACTTCCAGTTACAATAACAAAAACAATAAAGCCGGGTGAAACGCTTAATGAAGAAGTTGTACTTCCTACATTAATAAAAACAAATTCAAGAAATTGGTATAGTATGGACAACCATCAACATGCAGACTTTGGTGATGGTGCAACACCAGTTGAAGAACTATTTAAAGCTCAAATTGCAGCAGGTTTAAATTATAACCTTGTTTCTGATCATGATGCAGTAGTAAATGATCCTCTTATGGCTAAATTAGCTAAAAAAGGTAAGAGACCATTTATTCCAAGTATTGAAGTTTCTCCAGGTTGGGGTCATTGGGGTATTTTAGGTGTTGATTATAAAAAGGATCCGATTTCTCCAGACCTAACTCCAGCAGAGATAATTAAAGCTGCACATGATATGGGTGCTCTTGTAGTTGTTAATCATCCATATACAGAATATGGTTTCTTCTATAATAGAGATAGCGTTAAAGGTGGATATGATGAGGGTTCTGAAGATTTCGATTTACTTGAATTACAATCTACAATTGATTTAACTGATAGTACTAACATAGATAAAAGAGCATTAGATTCTGCAATGGAATATTGGAATAAAGGTATTAAAAAATATTTAAGCGCAGGTTCAGACCAACACGATGTAACTTCAGGATTGTACCCAGGAATTATCAGATTATATGCTTATATTGAGGGGGAAAATACAACTGAGAAGTATCTTCAAACAATAAAAGATGGTCATAGTTATGTAACAATGGGACCTATATTTACACCAGAAGCAAACACAATGTTTGGTACAACACAAAAAGTTAATGCAGGTGAAAAATACACACTAAATACAGAAATCCAAGCTGTTAATGGATTAAATCATATTGATGTTTACAGCGAAGGTAAGATTATTGCATCAAAAGACTTTGATAATACACAAGATGCTGTTAATTATACACTAGATGTAAAGCCAACAAAAAATACATGGTATAGTTTTGTTGCAACTGATGGAAAAGGTCACTACGCAGTTACAAATCCTATTTGGGTAGACATTGCAGATGGTACTGAAAAATCAGGATCAAATGAAGGAACAGAAGCCACTACAGTTGGAGATACTGCTACACGTACATACGTAATATTAATAGCAGGTTCTATATTATTACTAGGCGCAGGTGTATTTGTATTTAAAAAGCGTCATAAGTAAATTTAAGTTATCATTTAAAAAGTTATTATTAGTAAAAGTCTTAAGCCTAGGAATTATAGTCCTAGGCTTAGGATGCATTTTTGGTCATTAATTAATATATGGTTACAGCCAAGAAATTCTTACGAGGAAGCCACTGATAATATAGAGTATTCATCTGAATTAGATTTTTACGATAAAAGTACAGTTATTTATAAGGTGAATCCTGAGAAGGGAGATAACTTTGGAACTCTTACAATGCCAATTCTAAAGCAAAAGTTTCCCATTATACAGGGAACTGGTGATAAGGGGTTAAAAAAAGGTATAGGCCACTTCCTTGAAAGTGCACTACCTGGCGAAGAAGACAACTGTGTTTTTTCAGGACATCAAGATACTGTATTTAGCCAAATGGGCGAACTCAAAATGGAAATCCATTGATTGTGCAAACGTCAGCTAGAATATTTATTTATGAGGTGAGTGAAACTCGAATAGTTAAAAAAGATGATAAAACGGTAATTGTGCCTGTAGATAATGCGAAACTTACTATGACAACTTGTTATCCATTTTATTTTATTGGAGATGATTCAGAGCGTTATATAGTTTTCGCAAGCTTAGTGAAAAATAAAAAAACGGCATCTTAGGATGCTGCTTTTTTTTATGGATAAGTTCAGAACAATTTATAGTGAACCGGTGTAGTTTGGGGACGGTTCATATTTAAAGTATGATTGATAATTACTATGCAATCTTTTTATATGGTATAATTATGAACCGTCCCTTCATACTGTAACTTAGAAAGGTATTTCTCGAAATACCTACTAAAAGTTTATTGGTTTTCAGTTGAAGCAAGTTTATAATTATAATCGAATGCAATTTAAAGACTTCAAGCTATAAAAGCTAGAAGTCCTTTTTGAATATAAAAATATAATTAACGACGTAGGACATTGATATGCAGGCAATTAGTTACCAACTATAAACTCCACAGCCTTCAAAGTTTTTTCATCTAAATCTTCTGGGTACCAGTGGCCGATTCCTTTATTAATATGGTACTCATGGGCAAGTCCAACTTCCTTAAATAATTTTAAAAGATGTTGAACAGTTGGGTTAGTGTCCTCATCGCCTTCAAGAATAACTATTTTTGTTTTTCTTTCTGCTAATTTCTTCGTGTCTTCAAGTCCGATGCTATCTAAGTGATCACCAGGACATAGTCCAATAACACCTTTTATTGGGATAGTGTCTTCAAAAGCAATATTAATAGAAGTAGTTGCACCACCAGAGAAACCTCCAATTAGTACACAAGTTTCATCAATGGAATAGTCTAATAATAATTGTTCATAGCAATCTTTTAGTTCTTTTCTTGATAGAGCTGGATCACTAAGCCAGCCAAAGCTGTTATGGAAATAGATTTGTGATGATTGAGGATATGCAACTATGTATCCTTTTTCCAAAAGTGCATCAGGCTTCCAATACCAGCTAGTATTTTTTATGTTGCAACGAAATCCATCACCATGTAGACAAAAGAATAATGGATGTTTTTTTGTTGGATCATAAGATTTTGGAAGGTGAACTTCATATTCTAGCTTAGAATTTTCTTTAACTTGTTGAAGCAGCTTTGCATTTAAATTATTAAGAGACTCATATTCAGGGTGGTTTCTTAATAAATCAAAGTTTGACCAGTGTAGGGGAAATGGATAACCTTTTTCAAGTGATTTTTTTATAAGATTAATACAGCTCTCACTATTATTGGTTCGAGTATATATCCTAGATTCATCCATCATAAGTTCAAATAGATTTTCTTCATATTCATCTTTTGGCAGAAGTTCATTTGCATGAAGGAGTATATTTAAAACTTCATCATACTTTTTTTCAGAGAAGGGTATTGAATAGTATTCTTCAAATTCATAAAAATTTCTATAATTCATAAGCATCCCCTTTAATTAATATTTATTCAAATTATTACCAATGGGTTGATTATAACAGATAAAGGCTTACAAGTATATGGAAAGATTAGTTATAAGTATTTTTTATTTATGAAGTTAATAATGGCATAATAATTTATAAGACAAGGGTTATAAAGAGAAGAGGTGAAATGAAGTGAATCTTAGAAATAATAAATCTCTGCTTTTTATAAAAAAGGTTTGATTTTAAAGCTCACAGGCTATGCCTGTGGGCTTTTTGCTTATTCAAAAAAGAATAGAAAAAGGTTGAGAAAAGGAAGAAGAAAAGAGTATGAAAAAAGCAAGAGATTATTACAATTTAAAAAAGTTGTGCTTCAATAAAATGGGATAAATATAATGAAAAAAGTAAAAATCGGATGGCTGGAAAGAAATAGAAACAGTAAGTTTTCCAAACTATAAAACAAATGAGGATAACATAATTGAAAATGTTGATGATGGAATCTTAGAGGTGAATAATGAAGCAATTAATGATATACAAAAATTAAATTATAAGGATCACATTTTTACAATACTTATAAAATGTAACTCTATTTTTATGCAAGATAGTAGAACTATTAAAAATATAAATTGTAAAAATCTTATGCTTAATATGCAATATCATGGAGAGCGCAACAATGTGTATCATTTATGAACTATACAGTCTAAGAGATATGGGGTTATTGAAAAATGATATAAATTAATTTATAAATAATAGCTTCTATAAGATATATACTGGTTGATGGCTAATTTGTAAAATGGAAAACTTACGTTTTAAAGTTTAATAATATTTCTAAACAAAAAAAGGATTGCATACCATATTTCCTATTTTTGAAAAATTACTTTAAATATGTGAAAGAATATAATAAAATTGATAATATAATAAATATTAAAAGTAATGTAAAAATATAGAGTATGATAAGAGGAATAATGGCAGAAGGAAATATGACAAGGTGATTTATGAAAATATATGCTGTGAAAGTTTCTGATATTAGTGAAGAAAAATCAAATGGAGGGATAATATGGCTGGAATTATAACACATTTGGCGATTGCAAATAAAATAGTAAATGAATTACCTCACGAAATAATTACAAATAAGGGAATGTTTTATACAGGTTCAATAGCTCCAGATTTAATTCGTATGAGAGAAGGGGCTATAAGAGCAGATAAAAAACACTCACATATGAGAGATAATATTGCAGATGTAGATTTTAACAAGAAAGAGAATATTACAATATTTCATAATAGAGTTATTAGCTTTATAAATGATAATATATCTAAAGAAAACAATAAAATTGACTTGTATAGGGGATATGTAGTGCATTTGCTTTCAGATGAAATGTTTCTTATCACAGTTAGACCAAATTTTGTAACAAAAATGAAAACTTTAGGCATAGAGCCAACTGATATATTATTTCGAGATAAGATCTTATATGATTTAGATAGTCATGATTTTAAGCTTGTAAAAGATAATAGTGAAATGAAAGATATATTCAATTTATTAAAAAATGTTGAACCTCATTGCGTCAATGGGTACATTACGGATAAAGAAATAATGTTAGGCATAAATTGGGTATTAGAAAAAAATCTAAATCAAAAACATGAAGCGTCAGAACCCATATATATTTCATATGAGGAAATATTAACATATATTGATGAAACTGCTCATAATGTTATAAGTAAATTATCAGATGGTGTAATATTTCCAAAAATATTTTGAATTTAGAATAGAAGGCATCGTATGAAGATATCAATACTTAATCATATGCCTAAATAAAGAGTATGCTTTTAAGAAAAGGATTATTAAAAGAATTTATTAAGGAGTTTTATTTAAAAGCTTGAGGGACGGTTCATATTTATGTGGACTATTGGATTATATTGGGTATAATCTTTTGTTCTGCTGCTCTTTTGTATCATCCATAATTTCTTTGGAAATAGAATTATGGAAAGATAATCTTAAAAAAATTTATGAAGGTGTAACAAAATATGAGACATTTATGAATGGAGAATTAAATATGGTATATAACAAGTATTGGGAGTTTGAAGGTAAAATTACTACTCTTTATAACCAAAAAAGATATAGAGATGCAATAAATTTATTAGAACATGCATCAGAATATCTCCCTAAACAGGAGTTTGATAAGCATTCATTTGAGATAATGCTTTCAAAAGCTGGATTTTATTGTAATGAAAAAATGCATGAGGAATGTATTAATGTGATATCATATCTTATTAATGAAGGATTTGCCTGTGATGATGATATTTTTGGTGCAATTAATTTAAAAGAAGATATTAGATATATTGAACTTAAGAATAAAAATGATTTACTGTTACAAAAAGCTAAGGAAAAGAGTAAGCTTAAATATGCTGTCCATCTACCTAGTAATTATGGTGAAGAAAAAAGATATCCATTGTTTATTGGGTTGCATGGTGATCCTGGAAATATCGATGAATTTAGTGAATATTGGAAAGCTGATGAATTTTTAAGAAAAGATTTTATTTTTGTATATATTCAATCTTCACAATTATATCGTCATAATGGTTTTACTTGGACAACCAATTCTCTTATTTCAAGGAATGATATTAAAGAATGTTATAATTTAATACTTCAAGAATATTCTATTGATGAGAAGTGTGTAGTAATTGGAGGATTCTCAGGAGGAGCAATAACAGCGTTAGATATTACATTTGCTAATATTATTCCTATAAAAGGATTTATTGCTATAGGTCCAGATTTTCCAAAATCATTTACAAAAGACAATGTTAATCTTGCTGCAAATAGAGGTGTTAGAGGAATATTTATGGAAGGAGAAGTTATAATACCATTGGAAGAACAAGAAGAAATGATTAAAGTCTTTAAAGAAGTTAATTTTCCTTATGAATTTTATATTAACAAAGGTATAGGACATGCTATTCCACAGGATCTTCCTGACAAATTGAATAAAGCATTAGAGTTCATATATTTAAGGGACGGTTCATTTTAATTCTTATACTTAAGCATATAGTGCAAGTCCAAATATATTGAGCGAAAATTGCTAATGATACATTGGAAAAAGTGTAATTTATCTTAGAGGGTAAAAATTTGTCCTACCACAAACTATAGGTTTTATGTTTTTAGCCCATTAGTACGATTTTTTAAAACTGCACTAATATATGCTTAGCCCATGATATTGTACAACATATTGAGGAGAGGTTAAAAATGAAGTTTACTGTTGAAAATAAAATTTTTCTAGATGGTATAAAAACTGTTCAAAGAGTTTCCTTTGGAAATGTAGGAATTACAGCATTAGATGGTATTTTAATAAGAGCTTATAAAAAAGAAATTATCTTAATTGGCGGCGATAAAAACTTATGTATTGAAACAAGGATAAAAGCAGATGTACGTGAAGAAGGCAGCATAGTGGTTGATTCAAAAATATTTGGTGATATAATCAGAAAACTTCCTAATGCCTTAGTTGAAATAAATAAAATAGATGATAAGTATATACAAATATTATGTGAAAAAGACGTAGCAAATCTTGTATATAAGAGTGAGGAAGTTTTTCCAGAGATACCATCCATTAAAGAAAATATCATGATTTCTTTACCACAGAAAATAATGAAAAACATGATTAAAGGCACCATCTTTGCTTCAAGTCAAGATGGTATTAAACCGATATTTTCAGGTGTATTATTTGATTTCAAAGATAATAAACTTAATATGGTAGCTCTAGACGGATACAGAGCAGCATTATTGCACCATTTTATTGAAAATGATGCAGTAATAAGTGCAATTATTCCTGCAAAGACTTTAAATGAAATAGAAAAAATCCTAGAGTGGGAACAGGGAGAAATAGAAATTACATTTACTACTAATCATATATTATTTACATTGGGCAAAACTAAAATTATATCGAGATTACTAGAAGGGGATTTTGGGAGATATGAGTCATATATTCCTGAAGAATATAAATTAAAAATTATAGTTAAAAGAAAAGATTTTATTAATAGCTTGGAAAGAGCTTCAATTATTAGCAGGGAAGGCAATAAGAGCTTGGTTGTACTAGATGTACATGAAGATAATATGACTATTACCGCTAATTCCCAGTTAGGTACCAGTAGAAGTGAATTAAATATAGTATCTAATCATATTCCAATGACTATTAAATTTAATTCTAGGTATCTTATTGATGCAATTAATACTTTGGAAGAGGATGAGATTGTTATAGAATTTACAAATAAATACTCAGTATGTGTTATTAAAAATAAAAGTTCAGATAATTACATTCATATAATATCGCCAGTTCGAATGTAATTTATGATAAGATCTTTGATTTACTAATACTATTTTGTATAAGCAATTTTAGATTAATTAGCTTGGAAGCATTCCATAGAATTAACACCTAAATATAATTATTGTGCTTCAAAATCGGTGCAGAGTAAGGAAATGCTATATAGTATAAAATAAACACTATTTCTAACAAAAATGCAGTAGATATAATAATTTTTTATATATGACAATCAATATTTTAGGTTTGCAAAAAGACTTACTAATAGTAGGTCTTATTTTTATGCGTAAAATTAATCATAATTAGAGTTATTTTATAAAATTCAAAAAGATAAGGCTATTAATCAAGCTTTCTATCTTAGTTATCAGCATTTTATTTAGTATTTATTTTTCAACAATTATGTATTTCCTATTACTAAAGCAAATGTTAGCTTTAGTAATTTTAAATTTATATAAAATCATAATAGTAAAGTGCAAAATGCTTACTGTTATTTATGCCTAGAGGGGTTTGTAGGCATGCATATATCCATTATGCTGAGAGTAATAGCTTTGCTAGGTGAAATATCTAAAAATTTGACACGTATACCAGTAGATAAAATACAATTTGATTTTGCTCAACGACTAACATAAATAAAAACTTGATGAAAATTTTTATAAAAGAGGTGTTGACAGATTTAGTTATTAGGAATATTATAAAAGTATACCTATACGGGGTGGGGGTATATAGGTGAAGAGGTGAATAAGGAAAAAGAATAAGCAGTAAAATCTCTAAAAATAGCTGGGTTCAAATTGAAGTTATCATTAAAATAATAGAGGAAGAGCGATATTGTGTAGATGTGTTAAATCAAATAGTTGCTTCACAATAACTTTTAAAAAAGCTAATTTAATGATTTTAAGATAGCATATTGAGCAATGTGCTATGTAAGCTTTTCAGCATTATAAGGCAGGTGAGAAAATAGATGAAGTTATAGAGTTTTTATCAAAAGTGATTGGTAAATAAGATACTTTATTACTAAATTAAGGAGGGAAAACATATGGCAAATAAAGTATTAAAAATAGAAGGAATGACCTGTGCATCTTGTGCAAAGGCTGTAGAAAGAGCCACTAAAAGGCTAAAAGGTGTAACAGAATCAAATGTTAATTTTGCTACAGAAAAGCTAAATATAAGCTTTGATGAAACAAAGGTTTCTGTAGCAGATATTCAAGAAACTGTTAAGAAAGCAGGATATAATGCAATTACTGATTCCACAAATAGAATCTTAAAAATAGAAGGGATGACCTGTGCATCTTGTGCAAAAGCAGTAGAACGGGCAACTAGAAAGCTTGATGGAGTTACAGAAGCAAATGTTAATTATGCAACTGAGAAATTAAGTATAAGCTATGAGTCCTCAAAGATAAAGGTTTCAGATATAAAGAAAGCAATAGAAAAAGCAGGTTATAAAGCAAGAGAAGAAGAAACAACAGTAGATACAGATAAAGAGAGAAAAGAAAAGGAAATGAAACTTTTATGGAGAAAGTTCATTATATCTACAATATTTGCAGTGCCATTATTATATGTATCTATGGGACATATGGTAGGACTTCCTCTTCCAGATTTCATTAATCCCAATATTAATCCAGTAGCATTTGCTTTAACTCAATTATTGCTTACATTACCTGTAATAATTGCTGGAAATAGATTTTATACAGTTGGATTTAAGGCTTTGATTAAAAGAAGCCCTAATATGGATTCACTTATTGCAATAGGTACATCTGTAGCAGTTCTTTATGGTGTATTTGCTACAGTTAAAATTTTTGGTGGACACCATGAGTATGCTCATGACTTATACTTTGAATCAGCAGCTGTAATTATTACTTTAATAACTCTTGGTAAATATTTAGAGGCAGTTTCCAAAGGAAAGACTTCAGAAGCTATAAAGAAGCTAATGGGACTTGCTCCTAAAACAGCTATAGTCATAAGAAACGGAAAAGAAGTAGAAATTACTATTGACGAAGTAGAAGTAGGCGATGTAATAGTAGTTAAACCAGGAGAAAAGATGCCAGTAGATGGAGAAGTTGTGGAGGGTACTACTTCTGTAGATGAGTCAATGCTAACGGGGGAAAGTATTCCAGTAGAAAAGAATGTTGGTGATAAGATTATTGGTGCAAGTATAAATAAGAACGGTGCTATAAAATATAAGGCTACTAAAGTTGGTAAAGATACAGCTTTAGCACAAATTATAAAGCTTGTAGAAGATGCTCAGGGATCTAAAGCACCAATTGCAAAACTTGCAGATATTATTTCAGGGTACTTTGTTCCAATAGTTATCGCCTTAGCAGTTATTTCAGGTCTAGCATGGTATTTCATTGGTGGAGAATCAGAAATATTTTCACTTACAATATTTATTTCTGTATTAGTTATCGCCTGTCCTTGTGCTTTAGGCTTAGCAACACCAACAGCTATTATGGTTGGTACCGGTAAAGGTGCTGAACATGGTGTTTTAATAAAGAGTGGTACTGCACTAGAAACTGCTCATAAAATAAAGACAATAGTATTTGATAAAACAGGTACTATTACAGAAGGTAAGCCAAAGGTTACAGACGTAGTTGTTACAAATGGCATAAAAGAAAATGATTTATTACAATTAGCTGCATCAGCAGAAAAAGGATCGGAGCACCCACTTGGTGAAGCAATCGTAAAAGGTGCTGAGGAAAAGGGATTAGAGTTTAAGAAACTTGATTTCTTTAAAGCTATCCCAGGTCATGGAATTGAAGTTAAAATAGATGGCAAAGGTATCTTACTTGGAAATAGAAAACTTATGGTAGAAAGTAAAATATCTTTAGAAAATCTAGAAGCAACTTCTCATAAATTAGCAGGAGAAGGAAAAACTCCAATGTATATAGCTATAAATAACAATATGGCTGGAATCATTGCTGTTGCTGATACAGTTAAGGAAAATAGTAAAAAAGCAATAGAAAAGCTTCATGAAATGGGAATTGAAGTAGCGATGATAACTGGTGATAATAAAAGAACTGCTGAAGCTATAGCTAAACAAGTTGGAATAGATAGAATTCTAGCAGAAGTTTTACCACAAGATAAGGCAAATGAGGTTAAAGAGCTTCAAGCTGAAGGTAAAAAGGTTGCAATGGTTGGTGATGGTATAAATGATGCTCCTGCACTAGCACAAGCAGATATAGGTATAGCAATAGGTTCTGGAACAGACGTTGCTATGGAATCTGCAGATATAGTTCTTATGAGAAGCGATTTAATGGATGTTCCTACAGCTATACAACTAAGTAAAAATACTATTAAAAATATTAAAGAAAATCTATTCTGGGCATTTGGATACAATACACTAGGAATACCAATAGCCATGGGAGTTCTTCATATCTTTGGAGGTCCACTCCTAAATCCTATGATAGCGGGAGCAGCAATGAGTCTTAGTTCAGTATCAGTATTAACAAATGCTCTAAGATTAAAAGGATTTAAGCCTGTTAAATAATGAGTTAAAAATAATCTATAAATATCATAATAGATTAAATAAAAAATTATATTTGAAAGGGGAAATATAAAATGAAAAAGAAAATATTAGTTGAAGGTATGAAGTGCGAAAATTGTGCTAAACATGTAAAAGAAGCATTAATTAATATAGAGGATGTAAGTAGTGTAGATGTAAATTTATCAGATAAATATGTTGTACTTGATACAAAGATTGATGTAAGTGATGAAGTTATAAAACATGCTATTAATACTGAAAAGTACAACGTAATTGGAATAGAAACATTATAACCAAATAGAAGGCTTTGATAATTAAACTTTAAAATATACCCTATATAAAAAACATTTAAAAAAGTCTATATTGAACTAAGAAGATGATTTCTATATTATGCAGAAATCATCTTTTTTATTATACATAAAACACCTTATAAATATAAACTATGTAAAAAGCAATATATTACAAGATATTACACAAAATCTGTGTATAATAGTAATTATGAATAATAAAGACGTGGGTGAGAGAGTTTTATGAAAATTTATGCTGTAAAAATTTTAGATATTAGTGAGTCAGAATTAAATAATTTAACTAGATACATCGATGCAGAGAAAAAATATAAGATAAATAAGTTTATAAATAAAAAAGATAAAATCAGATCTTTAATTTCAGAGATTTTAATTAGGAATATAATTTTTGAAAACTTAAATATAAACAATAAAGATATAGTATTTGAAAAAAATGAACAGGGAAAACCAAATTTAAAAGGCTATTTGAATTTTAACTTTAATCTTTCCCATTCAGGTGATTTTGTAGTATGCGCTGTTGATGATAAGCCTATAGGAATTGATATTGAAAAAATAGAATGTATTGATTATAAGGGAATAGCTCAAAGTTTCTTTTCTAAAGACGAATATGATTTTATATCAAAAGGAGATTTACAAGCTCAAGTAGATAAATTTTATGAAATATGGACATTGAAAGAAAGTTATATTAAAGGGGATGGAAGAGGCTTAACAATACCTTTAAAATCATTTTCTATTAACATAGATGAATACGACAATATTGAGTTGATTACAAAAAATGAACTAAAAAAATGTAATTTTAAAAAATTTTATATTGAATCAGAATATAAAATAGCGGTATGTTCACTAAATGAAAAAATTCCAAATGACATAATAAGAATAAATCAAAATTGTTTAATTGATAACTATTGTAGAATTATTTAATAATTGTAAGGGACGGTTCATTTTAATTATTAATTTTATATATAGTAATCTCGAGATTATCTATCGCAAATTTATTTTTCAATTAGTGATGCGAATAAAGTTAATTTTATTATATTAAAACACAGTTTTAAATTATATTTTAATGAAATAATTACAATAAGGTGCATTGGGTTGATTTATGTTACATTTAATCTTATAGTTATAAAGTGTAATATATTACTATAACTATAAGCTTGTGGGGGGATTTTAATATGAAAGAGATGTATAAAATAAGTATAAAAAATGGTGATATGCACCTGTTTAAAAAAGGATCTTTCTTTAATGAGGATTGTGGAAAATTACACAAAACTTTTACAGGTAAACTTAAAACTAGCAAATTATTTTCTACTAACTATACGTTAGAAGATATATCATCCTCATTTTCTTCTGGAAAAAAGTATAGAGTAATAAAATCAAATGGTGAACAAGGAGTCATGACAAAAGGTTCATTTAGTGATTACTATGAATATATAAGTTCTAAATAAATTTAACTTTATAAACAATAGTTGATTTAAGGGACGGTTCATGATTTATTTTATATTTTAAAATAACTATTTATGGTAAAAATATGTCATTTAAAAATACACACTAAAAATTCTAAGAAATTAGTGTGTATTTTAATTTTTTTATAATTTAGGCAATTTGCTCCCAATAATTTGTTTCACCTCGGCAGGTAGATTATCCAGTTCTTCTTTTGTTAGTTCTGCAGTTTCTATCATTGGATGAATAATCATTTTAACATCTGCAGGTTTAATTCTATTACCATTTTGCTCCATTAGTTTATATGATCCTTGGATTGTAACTGGTACAATTGGCACCTTTGCTTTAGTGGCTAATTTAAAGCTTCCCGCTTTAAATTCTCCTATTATATCACTCTTACTTCTTGTGCCTTCTGGGAAAATAACAAGGGAATGCCCTTCTTTTAGTATTTGGACACCTTCTATGATTGCTTGTGCTGACTTCCTCAAGTTGCTTCTATCCATAAATACACAGTTCATGTATTTCATCCATGTACGAATCAGTGGAACTTTTTCCATTTCAACTTTAGCAATGTACCCTTTAGGTTTATCAACATAACTCATAAATAGTGCAATGTCAAAGTTACTTTGATGATTACTCATAAAAACTACAGGTATATGCTCAGGTATGTTTTCTTGTCCAATTACTGTGACCTTAGCACCGCTCATCTTTACATGAGACATTGCCCACTTAGATGTAACTTTGTGAACATAATCTATTTTATCTTCTATTTTACCTTGCTTTTCTAAAGATTTTACTTTATACATTTGAGGAACTTTTCCAAATAAACTTGTTGCAAAATGCGTGTACCAAGCGATTGTTCTTAGCATAATAAGCCTCCATATTTAATTTAATATATTTTTATTATAGTACAAAGTTACCTATAGTGAAAGACAGTGAAACTTAGAGGTAGTTTTTATATTAGGGACGGTTCATTAAAGATATCAATATTTATAAGTTATCATTGAAAAATATGGTTAGGGTTTTGAGTAATGGCAATAATTATAAAAAACTATGATAATTGGAGGGGTTAAAATGGNNTACAGATTGAAGAAAATTTTAAGATTTATGCCTATTGCTTAATGGATACCCATACTCATTTTTTAATAGATATTAATGGCGGAGATTTAAGTAAAATGATGAAAAAGTTTAATTTGAGATATGGAGGGTATCTTAGAAAGGGCAAAAATCATAAAGGGCCAGTATTTAGAGATAGATATAAAAGTAAGCCAATAAATAGTGATGCATACTTAATAGAAGTTTCCAAATATATACATAGAAATCCAGTAGATATAAAAGAATACAAAGAAAAGCCAGAAGAATATACATATTCAAGTTTATCATTATATCTAGGATTAGAAAAAAATAAATTTAATCTTTGTAATGAAGAATACATAATGAGTTTTTTTGGTAGGAGAAAAAGAAGAGCAAGAGAGAACTACTATAAAACCATGTTTAATGTAGAAAAGGAAAAACTTAAAGAAACAGAATTTGAAAATGATAAATCAGAATATAGAAGTGAAAAAGTTATTTTACTTAGAAATTGTTCAGAAGAGGAAATAAGTAATTTTGTCTGTGAGAAGACAGGAACTGAACATATAGAGTTAAAATTAAAACATGGAAGAAAAAGTAGGGAGGCAAAGGCTATATACGTAGTGTTTTTAACTCAGTTTAGTGGTAAGAGCCAAAAAGAAATATGTAAAACATTAGAGAATATAACACAATCTAATGTATCTATGCTTTGCAGATACGGAGTAGACCTAATAATTAAAAATAAATTTTATCAAACTATGTTAGATGAATTAGTAGAAGCTAATCTTCAAAGAACAGCATGCTAATATAAAAAATATCTTTATATATAAATATTATACTTATAAAGAGAAAAAGGACAAGCTTAGAAATATTTATGATGAAAATTAAAATAGCAATAAATCTGCATATACTTAATTAGAATAAACAAGCATATTTAATATTTATTTTTCGTTTCATTTCATTTAAGGGACGGTTCATAATTATATTTAAAATGAATTATAGTATTGTATAGAATATGAGAATAAAAATGAACCGTCCCTTAAACATGGGAAAAAGTCTACCTACATTAAAGGTAAGTAGACTTTTCATATGAATTTAAATATAAATTTTATTTTACTTTAAGATGATGAGCTAAATAAGTAGTTATTTCTTTATTGTTTGCAGAGCTAGCTGGTGTGAAAGCATAACTAACTACAGACAATTTATCATTTTGTGGCATGTGTATTTGAATTTGCTTATAATATACTTCATCTTTTAAAGCATCTATGGATCCAGTTTCATTAAGTATATCTAGCCATTTTTTATCAAGCATATTGCTATCTACTAAAGATTTGATTGATTCAGGTGAAAGCTTTACGTCTAATTCAAATAAAGCACCTTGTCCACTTGGAAGATTTATAACTTCAGAATTAGTTATGTTAAAAATAAATCCTTCTTGAGTATTTCCAATCTCTTTCTTTACAAGTTCAGCATATTTACTCATGTCTTTTAAGCCTTCTTTAGGTATGTCTGCTATGTTAATATTAGCATTAGAAACAAAATTTTCAGTACTTTCAGAAGTGTTTAAAAATATTACTATAGGAGCCATTGTTGTTTCGTCAACTTCCCAATTTGCAGGAATTGATGCAGTGAAATTCTTTCCATCGTAATCTTTAGTTTCAAAGCTAGCTTTCATAGGCTCTACAGGTTCTGCTTTTTCTTTAGAAGAACAACCTCCAAAAGCAAATACAGCTAAAATAGCTGTTAATAAAAGTAATTTTTTTGATTTTCTCATAAAAACAATCCTTCCTTTTTAATGTAAAATTATGTTGTAAAGTATAACAATATGTAATATTAGCATGAAATTGTAAAAAAGTAAATGGAATTTTATAGAAAACATAAAAAATATAAAATTAATTCTAAAAATTAATTTAAATTAATATATCATATAAAATATTTATAATTATGAAATTTATTTTAAGTTTAACGTTCTAAAGACTTAATTTACGGATAAAAATTTTATATATTTATATATAGTAAAAATGATTAAATTTTTTATATTTAAAGATATTAGCTATGAGAATATGCTCTGAAAAACTTTTAGTAATGTGAAAGCGTAACAGATTCTTTTTAAAAAAGATATAGTTTCATTAGTGAAGTTATATCTAAGGGACGGTTCATAATTATGTTCTAAGTTGTATTTATATTATTTATAGAATATAAAAATAAAAATGAACCGTCCCTTAAAGAGAAATAGAAATATAGAAATAAAAATGAACCGTCCCTTAAGGATATTAATGGAGCTGTTTTTCTATTAGATTTTATTGCTCCTATTAGATGATATCCCTTCGCTAAAGAGGCTTCTATTGATTTATTATTTGTGTACAAACAATCCATAAGGCGCATACTTTTTCACAATTATGTGAAGTCTTAAAAGAAGTTATGAAGTCTTTTGCAGATACTACACTTTTGCAATCTCAGGTAAAGTTTTAATGCAGGTAGATTTATTAGTTCATTTACAATATTGGATAAATGATTAAACTGTGGTTTAGACATTTCACAATTTACATCATTTAAGCAGCCGTAAAGCCTATTAGCTAAGCACTTGGCATACGTATTTGTGTGTAACTTTTATATAATATGGTGAGGAAAAATATTCTGTATTTACTTTTTGGTAACATTACTAATTTAGATTTTTATTTTGCAGAACTAAAGTAATAAGATAATTTTTGTAGGAAACTTAAAATTTAATTTAATACAACTAATATTAATTAAAATGGCTATTCCAAAAGGAATAGCCATAATTTTTTTATTTATATGAGTAACTTATAAGAAAAAATTTGGTACATATTATAAAAAAGCTACTATGAATTGCAATTTTCTGGATTAGGTGGATTATAATTTAGAAGGGTAAAGAAACCAGAAACTCTAGCAACTTTAATAATATCATTACATAATTGAATTATGATAATATTAATTATTGCATCAGTACAATCATAGCTAACTAGTTTTTCACGAATGATATCACATACATTATTTACTTCAATTTCATTATATCTATACATACAATATTATTTACGCATACGAAATCATGACAGCATAGGGAAGCATATTTAGGGAATTCACTTATCACTCTTATATAGTCTGTACTAGAAATAAAGGTATTTATTTAAAATTAAATACATCTCATAATTTGTTCATAGAGCACAGTAAGAGTTACAAAGTAGCCACAGACTGTATTACTAGTAGTACATGTCCTACAATGCACTATAAGCAACTAAGATTGTAGATTATTCTTGCTGTATTAAATACTGTAATATCTAATGCATCAAGAGTATTTATAAAAAACAAAAATTTATTATATTATTAGGAATTGAAGGACATGCAGAACCATATAGTAATACAGTAGTAACAGTCATACCATCAGCTACTAAATCATCTATTTTTTATCTCTTCGCTTTTTTCTAGTGTTGGATTTGATAATACTTCTTTTGTCATTGGCTTTTTATTATTACATGAGCAATTATTTCCTCTTTTGTTAATGTAGTTACTTAAATATATATTAATTGTTTCTTCTATATTCTTTATAATTAAATTTTCTTTTATAGGCTAATTGAAAGTTTTTACTTTCTAATAACTATAGTATGTAGTTTAAAAAATCAGGCTACAGCTTTTGAGAAATTTGGGGTATAACTTTCAGGGTTTCTGGTATATGATGCAAAAAATGTAATAATCAATTCTGGGATTATGATTATATTTTAAAGTTTTCTATATAAAATTAATAATAATGGTTGCAAAGAATGCTTCCAAATAATGTGAAGAAAATTTATAAGTGCTATAATTATATAAATAAACCATCCTTTAAAAAGCAACTGATAATGCTTTGAATATTTTATGTCATATATATTGGATTTTATAGGAAATATTATCATAAGCTTCTAAAGCTTCTAATAGTAGCTTTTAAAAGATGTACAAATTTATTTTTGTGAAATTTTCCTACTAAATGTTTGGAGGGAATGTTTTGAAGAGTAAGGATAAAATATTACAGACTGTTTCAGCATTGCAAAAGAAAATGCCAAAGGGAGTATCTGCTTTTGATGTAAGTGAAGTATTAAATTTAGATAGGGCAAATGTTAGCAGATATCTTAATAAACTTTATTCAGAAAAGAAACTTGAAAAAATTCAGGGACGTCCTGTACTGTATAAAACCCTAGAAGAAAATATTGCTATTTTCCAGGAAGATCAGAGTAGCAATAGTTTGGATAGCATTATAGGTGCACAAGATAGTTTACAAATAGCTATTCAGCAAGCTAAGGCAGCTATACTTTATCCACCAAGGGGGCTACATACCCTTCTCCTTGGAGAAACAGGAGTTGGAAAATCCCTTTTTGCGGAGCTTATGCATAAATTTTCTGTGGAGTCAGGAATGCTTCCTTTTGAAGCACCCTTTATACATTTTAATTGCGCAGATTATGCAGATAATCCTCAACTTTTAATAGCTTATATCTTTGGAGTAAAAAAGGGTGCTTATACTGGTGCAGATAAAGATAGAGAAGGATTACTAAAAAAAGCTGATGGTGGAGTTATATTTCTAGATGAGGTACATAGACTGCCGCCACATGGACAGGAAATACTTTTTACATTTATAGATAAAGGACACTTTAGGCCGTTAGGAGAAACGGAAAGAATAGAAAGGGTATCAGTACAGATAATAGCTGCTACTACGGAAAACCCTCAATCTCATCTTTTAAAGACATTTACTAGAAGGATTCCAATGATAATTACTTTGCCATCATTAATGAATAGAGGAATGAGGGAAAGATATAAGCTTATTGAGTTATTTATAAAGGATGAATCAAAAAGATTGGGAAAGAGTATATATATTAATCGTAATTCTTTGGAGTCTTTTTTATTATATGATTGCCCCAATAATATAGGACAGTTGAAAAGTGATATACAATTAGCCTGTGCAAAGGCGTTTTTAAATTATAAATCGCAAAGAAAAAATTATATGATAATTATTCAAGAGGATCTACCTAGTTATGTAAAAAAAGGAATCCTAAAAATAAAAGATAATAGAGAAAAAATAGATAATATTTTAAAGAATACTGGGGATATACTTAAATTTTATTATAAGGAAGAGGAATTAAGAAAATTAGAGGAGAGCCATGAAGAAAAGGGAGATTTCTATGATGATATAGAAAGAAAGCTAGAAAATTTAAAGGCATCTGGTATTCAAGAGAGTGAGATTAATCAAATTCTTAATATTGATATAGAAAGCCATTTTAAAAAACATATTGGATATATAACATCTAAGGTTAAGAGAGAGGAAATAATAAATATAGTTGGAGAAAAGATAGTTAATACAGTAGATTATATATTAACTTTCGCTCAAAATAAACTTTATAGAGAATATGATGATAATTTATATTTTGCTCTTACACTACATTTAAATGGTAGTATAAGAAGAATTAAAAATGGAAGGAAAATATATAATCCAAAATTAAATTTTATAAGATCTAAATATGATGAAGAATTTTTAGTTGCGATGGAAATAGCAAAGGTTATCGATAAATCCTTTTATATTGAAATACCTCTTGACGAAATAGGTTATATTGCTATGTTTTTAGCATCAAATTCTTTTGAACTAGAAAGTGAAGAAAAAGATAAAGTTGGGATACTTGTAATATTTCATGGAAACAGTACTGCTAGCAGTATGGTACAGGTTGCTAATGATTTGGTAGGAGTAAATCATGCAGTTGCTCTAGATATGCCTCTAGCTATGAATGCAGAAGAAGCATATCAGTTAGCAAAGAAGAAGGCAGAAAATATAAATAAAGGTAAGGGAGTTCTGCTTTTAGTAGATATGGGGTCATTAGTAAACTTTGGAGATATGATATATGAAGAAACTGGAATAATCGCTAAAACTATTGATAGAGCTAGTACTCCTATGGTTATTGAAGCTTTAAGAAAAGCAGTTCTAGGCAGAGACTTAATAGAAGTATATCAAAGTTGTAAAGAAAATAATTCTTTTACAAGAGAACCAATCAGAAAAACTAATATAGAAAAGAAGAATATTATTATTACTGCTTGTTTTACTGGAGATGGGGCAGCGGAGAGATTAAAGAGGGTTATTTGTGAAAAGCTACCAAATCTTGAGAAGATAGAGATAATTCCAATGAATATCATAAATAGAAGAGAATTTTTAAGTTCAGTAGACTATTATAAGGAAAATTATAAAATTTTAGCTATAGTTGGAACAGTAAAAATTCATATAGATGATATACCGTTTATATCTGCAAAAGATTTATTGATTGAAGGCGGGATAAATACCCTTAAAGAAATAGTTGAAGTAAATGATACTTATAATAAAATTAGCTCATCACTTAAAGAACACTTGAATTTTGATGGTTGTGAACGAACTGTTGAAGATGTTAAGCAAACGGTTGAACAAATAAAAATACAGTTAGAAAAAACTTTTAGCGATGAAGTAGAAGTGGGAATAATAATTCACATATGTTTTCTAATAGATAAGCTAAAAAATGGTGGTAATGAATCAATATTTAAAGATTTGGAAGGTTTTATCGATGAATATAGTAGAGAAATTGTAGAGATAAAACAATGTCTAAAAAAACTTGAAGAGCAATATAATGTAGAAATTACAAATAATGAAGTAGCTTATATTTGTCGTATGTTTATGTTTAATGAATTAGATTAAATATTTGAATATCTTTGAAGAATATTTGGGTACTATACTAAGCCAATTTATATTATGTCAATAAATTTTATTATTACATTGTAATTATAGTGTAATCTGTGTATTCTATAAAAATAGTGTGTATATCAGTGTACACACTATTTTTGCGTATAGATATATTTATTAAAATATGAGCATTTTTATTGTTAGAATAATATTAATAATCCTCAAACTGTTGAGATAACAAAAGTTAAGGGCTTATAATAAAATATAAATTTTGAAAAAATTTCTTGATTTATATGAATTGTTTAAAGCTAGTTCCTTTTTAATATTAACCGTAGATAGAACTGTGAAAATTTTTGTTTATCGTAATAAAGCCTTTAGCAGGGCCATTCCTTATTAAAAAAGTAAAAAGATATAGAATAATTATATATAAATGAGAATTTTGGCATAGTATTTGCTTTAATTATTAGTGTAAAGGAGGTAAATTATGAAGAAATTAAATGTAACAGTAAAAAGTAAATCAGGACTTCACGCACGACCAGCAGCTACATTAGTTAATCTAACACAACAATTCGAATCTAATATTACCATTGAAAAGGACGGAAGATCAGCAAATGCAAAAAGCATAATAGGAATTTTGAGCATTGGAGCAGCTATGGGTGATGTCGTATCTGTTTTAATAGATGGGGAAGATGAAACAGAAGCATTTAGTGAACTAGAGGAATTATTTAATAAGACTTTACCTAATGAATAAAAATCAATGTCCTATTACAAAAGGAGGATCATATGGATTATTATATTGGAATTGATGGAGGAGGTACAAAAACTATTTGCCTTTTGGGAAATTGTAATAATGAAGTCATAGATAGCTTTAAGTCTGGTCCTACAAATTATCACAGCGTAGGAATAAAACAGACACAAGAAGTATTTAGCTCCATGTTTAACTACTTTTATGACAAGCATAAGATTACTAAAGATGATATTAGTGCCATATGTTTAGGCGGAGCCGGTATCGATTGTAGTGATGATGAAAATATTGTAAAAGATATTTTAAAGGATTTAGGTTACAAGAATAAGTTACTTATATTCAATGATTCAATAACTACATTAGTTGGGGCAAATGGTGACATGAAAGATGCTATTTTAATTAGTGGCACTGGATCTATATCATATGGTATTGATATCTATGGTAATGCTGTTAGAGTAGGAGGATGGGGACATATAATTGATGACGATGGAAGCGGATATGCCATTGGGAGAGATGCTCTTAAGAAAATAATGGAGAGTTATGACGGAAGAAGTGAAACAACTATACTATGGGAGAAGGTAAGTAAAAATCTTGGAATTTCAGACTATGAAGAACTTATATCATTTATTTATAATTCAAAAAAGCAACATATTGCAAACCTTGCACCTCTTGTATTAGAAAGTTATTATTCTGATAAAGTCTCTAAAGACATTGTAGACAAAGCTGTAGAAGATCTATTTAAGATAGTCAGAACTCTTTCGGTTAAGATGAAAATTCAGAATTTTCAATTAAGCTTTGGTGGCAGTATACTTTTAAAATCATCTCTTATAAATAGTTTGTTAAAGAAAAAGATAAATGATGAATTTCCTAAGATAATAATTCATGCTCCACATAAGGATTCAGCCCACGGTGCACTAAATCTAGCCTTAAAAAGTAATGGATATTAAAAAAGGAGAGAAAGTTATGAAGAAAATAATGTTGGTTTGTTGTGCAGGAATGTCTACTAGTTTACTAGTAAAAAAGATGCAAGATGCTGCAGCTAAAGAAAACCTAGAAGCAGAAATATTTGCAATAGGAGAAGCAGATGTAAAAAATCATGAAGATGTAGATGTGGTTTTACTTGGCCCACAGGTTAGATACCTACTTGGCAAAATGGAAAAGTTAATGAATCCAAAGGGAATACCAGTAAGTGTAATTGATAGTATCTTATATGGAACTATGAATGGAGAGGCAGTATTAAAACAAGCTATTGATATGATTAAGTAAATAGAACTCTTTTATAAATATTAGGGGGGTAAAAAATGAAAAAATTTATGGATTTTATGGAAAAATATTTTGTGCCTGTGGCAGGGAGAATAGGTGCGCAAAGACATCTTGTAGCAATAAGAGATGGATTCGTAACTTTAATGCCATTGATTATAGCAGGTTCATTAGGCACATTAATTAATGTGTTTCCAGTTCAAGGATATCAAGACTTGATGATCAATATATTTGGTGAATCATGGAGAAGCTTTGGAAATAATATTTGGTCTGGATCTTTTGCTATAATGTCATTTCTTGTAGTGTTTACTATAGCTTATAATCTTGCAAAGTCCTATGAATCTGATGGACTTACAGCAGGTGTTGTAGCTTTTGCAGCACTATTATCCATAACAAAACCTACAGCAGATGGTTCAGGAATACCTTATAGTGCATCTGGAGGATTAGGATTATTCTTAGCAATAATTGTAGCACTTATATCTACAGAGATACTTGTGAGGCTAAGAAGAAATAAGTCACTTGTAATTAAAATGCCAGATAATGTACCACCAGCAGTTTCTAAATCCTTTGCAGCATTATTGCCAGTTATGATAACAATAGCTATATTTTCAGTAATTAGGATCTTATTTGCTGTAATTGGGGTAGATGATATTCATAAACTAATTTATGATGCACTACAAGCACCTTTAGGATCAGTAGCCAATACACTTTGGTCAGCAATATTAATTGTACTTTTAAATCACTTATTTTGGTTCTTTGGATTACATGGTTCCAATATATTGGAACCGGTTATGCAAGCAGTTTATCTTCCAGCACTTGAGAAAAATGCAGCAGCAGCTGCAGCTGGTGTAGCTAATGCAGCTATACCAAATATAGTTACAAAACCATTCTTCGATGCTTTTGTCTATATGGGAGGTTCAGGTGCAACAATTTGTTTAATAATTGCTATTTATATAGCTTCAAAACGTAAGCATCATAGAAATATGGCTAACCTTTCATTAGGACCAGGATTATTTAATATAAATGAATCTATGATATATGGTATGCCTATCGTATTAAATCCAGCATTTATAATACCATTTATTCTAACACCATTAGTATTAACGATAATAAGCTATGTTGCTACTGCTACAGGATTAGTCCCTCGTACTATTGCTATGATACCATGGACAACACCACCTATAATTAGTGGATGGATTGCAACTGGAGGATCAATTGCGGGTTCCATATTACAAATAGTAAATCTTACTATCGGTGTATTTATGTATATTCCTTTTATTGTTTTAGCAGAAAAAATTGAGGATAAAAAATCTAAAAATATTGTGAAAGAAATAGATAATAGCATAAAAAGTTAAGGTTTAAAGTTATGCATGGAATTTACAATATTCATTGTGGATTCCATGCATAATTCAACAAAAGAGGTTTTCCTATTTAAAGGAAAAGTATTACATAATTTTACGATTGGAGGGGAGTGCATGGAAGGTATTAAAATTGCTGTAATTGGTGGAGGGAGCAGCTATACTCCAGAACTTATTCATGGAATAATACAAAGAACTGAGGAATTCCCTGTAAGAGAGCTAGCACTAGTAGATGTAGAAGAGGGACAATGGAAACTTAATATAATAAGTAAACTCTCTTTAAGAATGTTAAATAAACATAATATCAAAACAAAAATAACTTCAACTTTGAATAGAAAAGAAGCCATAAAAGATGCAGATTTTGTTGTTACTCAATTTAGGGTAGGAGGGCTAAAAGCAAGGCTAAAGGATGAGACAATACCATTAAAGTATAATCTCATTGGCCAAGAAACTACTGGAGTAGGAGGATTTATTAAAGCACTTAGAACAATACCAGTGATACTTGATATATGTAAGGATATTATTGAATTAGCTCCAGAAGCATTTTTAATTAATTTCACAAATCCAGCAGGAATTATTACTGAAACTGTTTTAAATTATACAAAAGTTAAGGCTATTGGAGTATGTAATGTTCCAATAACAATGAAAAACAATATTGGAAAATTACTTGAGGTAGAGTCAAATAGGATAAGACTAGATTTTATAGGTCTTAACCATATGGTATACGGACAATCTGTTTATCTTGACGGTGAAGATATAACAAGTGAGATAATTGAGAGACTTTCTAAGGGTGCTTCTATAAATATGAATAATATTCCTGATCTAAAATGGGATAAAGAGTTTCTAAAATCTTTAAATATGATTCCTTGTCCTTATCATAGGTATTTTTATATGAAAAATGAAATTTTAAAAGAAGAATTAGAAAATATAAAAAGAGGAGAAGGAACTAGAGCAAAACAAGTAATGGAGATAGAAAATAAATTATTTAAAATATACGATGACGAAAACCTTGATGAAAAACCATCAGAGTTAGATAAAAGAGGAGGAGCATATTATTCAGAAGCTGCAGTTTCTCTTATGAGTGCTATATACAATGATAAAAATGAAATTCATACTGTAAATGTAAAAAATAATGGAACTATATTAGATTTACCTAATAATTCTGTTATAGAAACAAATACAATTGTAAATAAAAATGGTGCTACACCCATATCAGTAGGGAATTTACCGAATTCTATAAGAGGGCTTATACAACAGGTTAAAGCCTATGAAACTCTTACAATAGAAGCAGCGGTAAATGGAGATTATAATCAAGCTTTTTTAGCATTAATCAATAATCCATTATGTGGTTCAATAAACACTACTAAAGAATTATTGAAAGATATACTTGATGAAAACAAAGAATATTTACCTCAATTTAAGTAGGGAGGAATTTATAATGGAAAATATAATATTTAAATTAATATCCTGTAGCGGAGAAGCTAAAAGTTTTTCTATGGAATCTATAGCTTACGCAAAAACAGGAAATTTTGAAGAGGCTGAAAAATGTCTTCAATTAGCAGAAAAAAGTCTTGAAGGGGCTCACAAAGAACAAACAAAACTTATTCAATCAGAAGCAAGAAATGAGAAAATTGAAATTACATTGCTTATGGTTCATGCTCAAGATCATTTAATGAATGCCATAACCGTAAGGGATTTAGCTATAGAATTTATAGATATGTATAAAAAGATATCAAATAATAATTAAATTTTAAGGTGAAAATGGAGGTAATTAAATGCGGAAATTAGGAATATCAATATATCCTCCACAAGGGGAAATAAAAAAATATAAGGACTATTTGGAAATGGCTGCAATGCATGGATTTACTAGAGTGTTTACTTGTCTTATATCCTTAGGAGAAAATATAGATAATAATTTAAATCAGTTTAAAGAAATAACTAGTACTGCAAAAGATTTGGGAATGGAAGTAATTGCAGATGTAGATCCTTCAATTTTTAAAAAGCTAAACTTAAGTTATAAAGATCTTCAATTTTTCTCTCAAATAAATTTAAGCGGAATAAGATTAGACTTAGGATTTTCAGGAATGGAAGAAAGTATAATGAGTTTTAATCCATACGGGCTTAAAATTGAAATAAATATGAGCAATGGAACTAAATATCTTGATAATATTTTAAGTTATTGTCCTAATAAAGATAATATAATAGGATGTCATAACTTTTATCCTCATAGATATACAGGTATATCAAGAAAACACTTCTTAGACACATCGAGAGAGTTTAAAGAAAAAGGCATAAGGACAGCTGCTTTTATTAGTTCACCTAGTGGAACTTTTGGTCCATGGCCAACTTCTCATGGACTTTGTACTTTAGAAGAACATAGATTTTTACCAATTGATGTTCAAGCAAAAGATTTATTTAATACAGAATTAATTGATGATGTTATAATAGCAAATTGTTTTGCATCAGAAGAAGAACTTTATAGGCTTAGTAGACTAAATAAGAATATCCTTGAACTTAAGGTCAAACTTTTAGAGGATTTACCAGAGGCGGAGAAAAAGATAGTTTTAGAAGAAAGTCATTTTAATAGAGGAGATATATCTGAATATATGATTAGATCAACGGAAAGTCGTGTAAAATATAAAAATCATAAATTTGAATTATTTAATGCAAAACCTATAAAAAGAGGGGATGTATTAATTGAAAGTTCTCTTTATGAAAGATATAGTGGAGAGCTTCAAATTGCACTAAAGGATATGGGGAACAGTGGGAAAACTAATGTAGTAGGTAGAATTGATGAAGATGAAATTTATTTATTAGATTATATTAAACCATGGCAGAAATTTAGGTTTGAATTATAGATTTTAAAATAAACTTGAAAATGTACAAGTTATTTTAATCAACAATTTATTATGGATAATAGATAGCAAAGAATTTTAAGTTTGAAATTTTCATGCATGTTCTCTAAAAATGAGATTTCGTGAAAAATATAAAGGTAGGTAAATATATGGCTGTAAAATGTATTAAGAATGGTAAGATAATCCTAAAAGATAGAGTTTTACAGGGTAAATCAATTATATATGATGAAAAAATAATTCAAATTGTAGAAAATAATGTTCTTAGTAAAGATATAGAAACTATTGACGTAGAAGGAAATTATATATCACCTGGATTTATAGATATCCATGTTCATGGATCAAAAGGTTTTGATGTTATGGACGGCAGGATTGAAGGTATAGAAGCTATTAGTAAAAGCCTTTGTAATCATGGGGTTACAGGTTTCTTACCTACAACTATGACAATGCCAGTGGAGGATATTCATAAAGCTTTAGATGTGATAAAAGATTCTATGGATATTGAATTTAACGGTTCAAAAATTCTTGGTGTTCATTTAGAGGGTCCTTTTATTAGTTCTAAGTATAAAGGAGCACAAAATGAAAAGTATATTTTAACACCAATAATAGAAATTATAAAACCTTATCTTGATATAATTAAGATAATTACTATTGCCCCTGAAATGGATGAAAATCATACTTTTATTAAATCTATGAATGTGAATAAAAATATGATATTATCAATAGGACATACAAATTCTACTTATGAAGAAGCAATGAGTGCTATAGAAGATGGCATAAAAAGTGCAACTCATTGTTTTAATGCTATGACTCCACTTCATCATAGAAATCCTGGAGCAATTGGAGCAATTTTAAACAGTGATATTTATTGTGAGCTTATTGCAGATACAATTCATGTACATCCTGCATTATTTAATATTTTAGAAAAAACTAAAGGTGAAGATAGAATAATTTTAATAAGTGATGCTATGAGAGCAGCTTGTATGAAATCTGGAGATTACGATTTAGGTGGACAAAAAGTACTTGTATCGCATGGAAAAGCAACACTTGAAGATGGCACATTAGCTGGAAGTCTTCTCACTTTAGATAAAGCAGTGAAAAACATGAGAGCCCATACTAAATTAAAACTTGAAAAAATAATTAAGATGGTTACAATAAATCCTGCTAAAGCTATTGGGATAGATAGTATGAGTGGAAGCATAGAAGTAGGAAAATATGCTGATTTTACAGTATTCAATGAAAATATGGATATTTTATATACCATAGTAGAAGGAAACTTGTGTTTTAGGAAGGAATTTTAGGTTATGCAAATTATTAAAGTAAAAGATTATAAGGAACTAAGCAGAAAGGCAGCAAGTATATTGGCGAGTCAACTTATATTAAAACCTAAAAGTATTATAGGTCTTGCAACGGGATCTACACCTATAGGTACTTATGAAGAATTGATTCGTTTATACAATGAAGGATTTATAAGCTTTTCAGACGTAATTACTTTTAATTTAGATGAATATTGTGGGTTAGAATCTAATGATACAAATAGTTATTATAACTTTATGAAAACTAAACTATTTAATCATATAGATATAAAAAAGGAAAATATCAACATTCCTGATGGACTAGCAGAGGACATCCAAAATGAGTGTGAGTGCTATGAGGAAAAAATTGAAAAGTCTGGAGGTATAGATGTACAATTACTTGGTATAGGACGAAATGGTCATATTGGTTTTAATGAACCAAGTTCTAAATTTGAATCAAAAACATTTTTGGTAAATTTGGATGAAGACACAATTGAGGCTAATTCAAGGTTTTTTGACAATATAGAAGACGTACCTAGACAAGCAGTAAGTATGGGAATAAGGACTATTATGAGTTCAAAAAAAATTCTTTTACTTGCTAATGGTGAGGAAAAAGCAGAAATAGTATATAAGGCAATTTATGGTGATATAATTCCAGAGGTACCTGCATCAATACTTCAATTACATCCAGATGTTACTATAATCGTAGATGAAAAAGCAGGTAGCTATTTAAAGTAGTATAAGATAACTAGTCATATATAGGAAAATGGCTAGTTATTTTCTAAAGATTCATAATTAAAAGCTATGAATAGGTACTAGGGAGGTCGTTATATGAAAGGCATAGGTGCGTCTACAGGTATTGCGATTGGAAAGATATTGGTTAAGCATAATAAGATTGAAATAAAGAAATATAACATTGAAGATACTTCTGAAGAAATGAAAAGATTAAAAAAGGCTTTAGATATATCTATTAATCAAATAAAGGACCTTATTATATTTACAGAAGACACACTTGGAAAAGAGGAAGCGAAGGTTTTTGAAGCTCACATTCATATGTTAAAAGATGAAGAATTTATTTTTCTTATTGAAAATAAAATTAAAGAGTTTAAGTTTAATGTTGAATGGGCAGTTAAGGAAGCCACTGATTTTTACGTAGATATGTTTAATTCTTTAGATAATAGTTATATGCGTGAAAGAAGTGAGGATCTTATAGATGTCTCAAATAGGATAATAAATAACTTACTAAATTTAAGTGCCATAGATTATAGCAATTTAACTGACTCCTTTATATTAGTAGCTCATGATTTAACGCCATCTGAAACAGCTCAGCTTCCTAAGAATAAAATACTTGGCTTTATAACAGAAATAGGAGGACCGACATCTCACGTTGCTATTATGGCTAAAAATCTTGGCATTCCGGCAATTGTAGGTGCTGGAAAAATATTAGATTTATTTAATGAAAAGTCTTTATTAGCTATGGATGGAGGTACAGGTGAATTTATTATTGAACCAGATTGGCTGATAATAAATCAGTTCAATGAGAAGAAAGCCTATTTAGAAAGTGAAAAAGAGTTTAATAAATCTTTATTAGGTATGAAATCTCTTTCAAAGGATGGTAAAAATTTCGAAATAGTATGCAACATTGGTTCACAGGAAGAATTACAGCAGGTAATAGATAATGATGGTGAAGGAATAGGGCTTTTTAGAAGCGAATTTATATATATGGGAAGAAATGAGGCACCTAGTGAAGAAGAGCAATTAAGCTGTTATAAAGAAGTGATTCAAGGAATGGACGGAAAACCTGTAACAATCAGAACATTAGATGTAGGAGGAGATAAGGAGCTTACTTATTTAAATATTAAAAAGGAGCAAAATCCTTTTCTTGGTTTTAGAGCAACAAGATATTGCTTAAAAGAAAAAGAACTATTTAAGGTTCAGCTAAGAGCTATTTTAAGGGCAAGTGTCTTTGGAAATGTGAAAATAATGTTTCCTATGATATCTAGTGTTCAAGAAGTTAGAGAGGCAAAGGAAGTTCTTGAAGAATGTAAAAGGGAATTGAAATCTAGTGAAATACCTTATGATGAGCATATAAAAGTTGGCATAATGATTGAAATACCTTCAGCAGCAATTATTTCTGATATTCTTGCAAAAGAAGTAGATTTTTTTAGCATAGGTACTAACGACCTTATCCAGTATACTATTGCTGTAGATAGATTGAATGAAAAAGTATCAAATTTATATACTCCATACCATCCATCGATACTTAGGCTTATTGATACTGTAATTAAAAATGGACATAAGGAAGGTATATCAGTAGGAATCTGCGGAGAAGCAGCTAGTAATATAAAGCTTCTTCCTGTATTTATGGGTATGGAACTTGATGAATTTAGTGTAAGTTCAACTTTAGTTTTAAAATTAAGAAGGCATATGAAAAAAATTACAATTAAAGAGGCAAAAGAACTTAGTGATAAAGTCCTCAAGCTAGAAGATTCAGAAAGCATTGAAAAGTTTTTAGAAGATATCGATAGTTATTATCAGAAAATTAAGAATTAAGGAATTAAAAAGGAGATGTATCGGAATGATTTTGATACATCTCCTTTTTGATTTCTACTCTTATAAGGGTTTAGTTAGTGATAAAATAAATTAGAGCTATTTGTTTATAAACCAATATCACAGAAGAATATAGGTATTATAATATAAAAGTTATGAAAATTACAAAAATAAGTTATATAATTAGAAGTGTTTGGATAACTTAGGAGAAAAGAGTACAAATTATTTATTAGGATTATATTATATATTTAGAGTTAGGAGAGATTTTATTGAAAAGAACTTTAATTATAATTTTAATGGCAATATTAATCTTTACTGGTTGTAACATTAAAACTTCAGAAGAGAAAATTTCAGATAGTGGAATTAAAGAAAATACTACAAAGGAAGCAGTTAAATTAGAGGAATCTTTAGATGAGAAGATAGAGAAAAAAATTTCTTCAATGACTCTTGAAGAAAAGGTAGGACAATTACTTATGCCTTCTATAGATACTGTAAATACTAATGGAGAAACGATTGATTTTACGATAGTTACTCCAGAAGTAGAAGAAGTATTTAATAAATACAAATTAGGAGGAATCATCTTATTTAAAAATAACATGATAGATAAAGAGCAAACTAAAAAGCTTACAGAAGATTTACAAAAGACTTCAAGGGATATTGGAGTCTTTATAGGGACAGATGAAGAGGGCGGAACTGTAACAAGAATACCTAGAGATGTCGAGGCACCTAGTGCTAGAGCAATAGGAGATAGTAAAGATCCCAATTTATCTTTTGAA
Source organism: Clostridium sp. UBA6640 (assembly GCF_002455975.1). Taxonomy (GTDB): domain Bacteria; phylum Bacillota; class Clostridia; order Clostridiales; family Clostridiaceae; genus Clostridium_J. The sequence goes on along the minus strand of NZ_DKLM01000015.1, from coordinate 62,814 downwards.
ATTGCAAGAAGCATAGGAATGGATATGAAAAATTTAGGGTTAAATTTAGATTTTGCTCCTGTAATGGATGTAGATACGAATCCTAAAAATCCTGTTATAGGTATTAGAGCATTTAGTAATAAGCCAGAGATAGTAGCAGAATTTGGAGTCAAATTTATGGAAGGGTTAAAAAGTGAAGGTATAATTAGTGCTGTTAAGCATTTTCCAGGACATGGAGATACTGCAGGAGATTCTCATAAAGATTTAGTAAGTATAAATCATTCTAGAGATAGAATAAATGCTGTAGAATTGTATCCTTTTAAAAAAGCTATAGAAAATAATGTGGATATGGTAATGGTAGGTCATATTCAAGCGAAAGCCCTAGATGATAGTAGAATTTATTCTTCTAAGAAAGATACTGAAGTTTTAGTACCATCCACTTTTTCTAGCAAGATAATAGGAAACATTTTAAGAGAAGAACTAGGATTTAAAGGCGTGGTTATCACTGATGCGCTAAATATGGGAGCTATAACAAATTATTTTACACTAAAGGAAGCTTCAGTTAATGCATTAAAAGCAGGAGCTAATATATTGCTAATGCCAGCACCTCTAGAACCAGGTGGAAATAATGAGCAGTTTGATGAAGTTTTTTATGGAATAATTGAAGAAGTTAAAACGGGAAATCTAAGTGAGAATATAATAAATGACAGCTTAAAAAGAATATTAAATCTAAAATATAATTATGGACTTTTAAAGTTAGAATAACATTATATAATATTTTTAATATAGGCATAAAGATTAATAATTGCGAAAATTATATTAGCTCAATTAGAAATTAAAAAATAGACATATATACCAAAAGGCCTTATAAAGCGAGACTATCCGGAAATGGAAAGTCTCGCTATTATTTTGTAAATTTATTCTATATGCTTACAAAGATGTAAGTTTTAAATAAAAGTTGTAAGCTTAATCTATGGTATGAGAAATTATAGAATGATAAAATTTTACATAAATAATGATTTGATATTTGTAAGGAGAGAGTAGCGTGAAATTTAATTTATTAAATATTAGCTTAAACAATGTAAAGCATAATAAGAAAAATTATTTTACATACATTGTTTCTATAATAATTAATATAAGTATATTTAATGTGTATTTAAATATAGCAAATTCAGAAAAATTAAGAGCACTTATGGGAGAAGATGCTCTAGGAGTTGCTAATCTTTTATTTAATTTATGTTCTTGTGTAATCATTCTTTTTTCAGTAATATTCATGTGGAATTCCACTTCGTTTTTTATAAAAAAAAGAAAAAAAGAAATAGGCATATATGCTTTATTAGGAATGAAAAATAAAGATATAGCAAAGATGATGTTTATAGAAACTCTAATAATAGGGATATTTTCATTAGTTATCTCTATAGTAATAGGAACATTATTATCACAAATATTTGCTAGAGTATTTATGAGTTTTATAAAGGCTACAGGAGATATAGGAATAGTATTCAGTTTTAAGGCACTAAAAAATACCTTAGTTAATTTTAGTATAGTATTTATTATCATTTCTATAAGAGCTTATAGAATAATATATAAGTTTAAACTTATTGATTTATTTAAAGGGGAAGAAATTAATGAAAAAGAGCCTAAAAATAAAACTTTAAAAGGCATATTATCGATATTATTGCTTATCTTAGGATACTTCTTTGGAAGTTTTGCAGGAATAAAAATTTTAGGTGCAGCATCACTTTTTTTAGCTCTAATATCAGTAATAGCAGGAACATATTTATTTTTTAACAGCTTCTTTACTCTCTATGTAAGTTTGATGAGACAAAGGAAGAGTAGCTATAAAAATGTAGAAAAATTACTTGCATTATCCAGTATTAGAAGCAGAATAGGAAGCAATGCTAAATCTTTAGCTGTTATATCCATATTAAATGCATCTATAATAGTTGCTGCTAGTACTACAATGATTATAACTGGATTACTAGAAAAAGATATTTCTAATAATAAATTTTCTTATGTTTATCACTCTAATAAAGAAGCGGATAAAATTGTAGATAAAGTTTTAGAGCAATATAAAGATAATAAGGTAAAAAATAATATTTTTATTCATTCTTTAAAATTTAATGAAAATGAAATATTGAAGGATGGTACAGAAGGTAGAAATATTTATGTTATTAAGGAAGAAGATTATAATAAGCTTTGTGATGCAGCAAATATAGAAGAAAAATTGAAGCTTAAAAATAAAAATAATATAGCAATACTAGATGAAAATAAGATTTTTAATGAAAGAGCATGGAAAATAAATGCAAGTAAAATAAAAAGTGTAAAGGTAAATGAAAATATAAATATGCTCTTTGGAGATAGTGAAGAATCTATGGATTTAGTGGAGTATAGGGAAGAGATTATAAATTCGGAGCTAGGAGGAAAAACTGTAGTTGTAACATCAGAATCTTTTGAAACACTCAAAACTTTTGGAAATCCTCTTAGCCTTAGATTTATCAATGTAGACAATCAAAATAAGAGTAAAGAGCTAACAGAAGACATAAATAATGGTTTACATGGAAAAACAAAAATATCCAGCTATTATCAGTCCTACGAATCGGTGAGTAATATTAGTGGTACTTTTAAATTTATAGCACTTTTTACATCACTTATATTCATAATATCTAGCTTAAGCGTAATTTACTTTAAAATTGTGATGGAATGTGGTGAGGAAATAAAGAGATATTCTATAATTAAAAAGATTGGTTTCTCGCATAAAGATATTAAAAAAAGCATGGGAAAGGAATTGGCTATAATATTTATGGTTCCATTAATTTTATCAATACTTCATGCTCTAGCTGCATTAAGTACAATAATTTTTCTTCAAATTAAAGGAGCTATAATATCAATACTTATATTTATAATAATATATGTAATTTTTTATAGAGTAAGTAATAAATCACATTTTAAATTTATAGTAGAGATGATATAGAAGAAAAGGCACTTTGATTATTGAAGTGCCTTTTGTAGTAAATTAATAAAAATATTAAATAGAATATTTTATATAATTTACTTTAAAATATATTTAGCTTTATACAAGTTTATTTTCATGATTATAATCAAACTCTTTAGGATCTTGATTATAAACTCCTTCTTTGAAATTATCTAATCCCAATCTTTCTATGAAATCACTGATTTTTTCACCAAAATTTGCTGTCTTTTGATAGAAGGTTAAAATCTTTTCTACTAATTCATATGCTTCATTTTCAGTAATATCAATAGCTATTATATCTGCAATTCTAGGATTAAACCCAGAGGAGCCTCCAGCAGTTATTCTAAAGCCTGTAATGTCTGCAATTACACCTACGTCTTTTGAATAAACTCCTCCACAGGCATTTCTACATCCAGCAACTCCTATTTTAGTTCTATTTGGCATAGAAGCACCATGAAATTTATTTAAAATTTTCATGCCTATATTCATAGTATTAGCTTTAGATCTTTTACAAAAACCAGCAGGGCAAATCTCTACATTTTTTACTGAATAAATATTTTTAACAGCAGGCTCCATTTCAAGTTCAGCCCATATATTTTCAAGATCCTCTTCCTTCAAATTTGTTATCATAATTCTTTGGCCAGAGGTCATCTTTAAAACTCCGTTATATTTTTTAGCTACTTCACCTATCTTTATAAGCTTATCAGCACTTATAAATCCACCAGGGATGTGAGGTGTTATAGCAAAAGTTCTCTTGCCATCTCTAACTTTTTGCAAATTACCGTAATGTGCCATAAATAAACACTTCCTATCTATGTAAATTTTATATTTCTTTATTGATAAATATATTTTAATATTTAATAGAGCTTTTGTCAGTAACACAGGTTACAGATAAATTGACTGAAAGGCAAGATATTAAAGATCAAAGTTAAGAATTTTTATATGAATATTTAAAAGATATTTGTGTGATTTAAATTTAAGTATATTCAAAAAATGACAAGTTAACAGGACAATTTACTTTGTATCGCACTTTGCTATCAGATGTAAAATAAACTAACTTCCTTGGCTTGTCATTTTCTCACATGCCTTAAATTAAATTTTCTNNTTAGCTATTTTCTGTAATAATATATAATCTATTATAAATATAATGGTTCCAATTATAATTAGTATTATGTTAGTTAAAAGAAATATACCAGTTATTTGACACATTGCTAAGAGGATTATAGGCAAGACAATAAGGCCAGCCAACTGTTGAGCTTCTTGAAAAGTCTTAGACTTTGCCGATATTAGAATAGTAAAAGTTAATCCAAGAATTGCTACAGCGGGAGTAAGATATAATATAAGAATTACCCATTTTATATTAGGGAAAATAAGCTTATTAAAATATAATAATCCGCCTATATTTACAATTATCCCAAATATTATACTGCATATTAAAGTTATTACATAAGTGGGAATAAAAACTCCTAAAAGCTTAGCTTTAAACAATTCTTCTATTGAAATTGGTGTATATAACAGTGTTTCCATAGTTTTATGCTCTTTTTCTCCTACAAAACTACTAGCACCAAGTAAAGTTGAACACATTATAGGTATTAACAGAAAAAAAGAAGGAAACAAATAATTAGTAAGTATAGTTAATACCATTTGCTCAGTAGTAAGGGTTTTGTAAGTTTGCGGCAATTTACTTATTAAAGAATCAAAATCTTTTAGAGCTTTTGTTGCATCAGGGGAAAAATGAAGAAGCAACAATACTATTGTTGGAAGTATAACCACAAAAATCAATGGAACTATAATCATAGGTAGTAATACTTGTTTTGAAGACGTTATATCTCTTACATCTTTATAAATTAATGCACTACTTATTTTATTCAAATTTATCACCTCTTACATAGCTAAAATATAAATCTTCTAAAGAAGGTTTTTCTCTTCTAACTTCATATATTTTTCCATTGCTACTAAAGATATTGTGTAAAAGCTTAGCTACTTCCTCATCGCTAGATATATGCTTTCTATAGATATTTCTATCAATTTTATTTAATCCAACATTATTAGGAATATTTTCTCCTCTGATTATAATAGAGTCATTAAAATTTCTATCATTGCATAATTCTTCAAAACTACCAAAGCCAAGCAAAGTTCCTTTGCTTATAAGAGCATAAAGTGAACATATATCCTGTGCATACTTCAATTGATGGGTACACATGAATACGGTACTTTTATTTTCAAATGTCATATTTTTGATAAGTTTAGTAACATTTTCAGCACTTTCAGGATCAAGGCCAGAAGTAGGTTCATCAAGAAATAATATTTTAGGATTATGAATAAGAGCTATAGCAAGAGATATTCTTTTTTTCATTCCAGTACTATAAGCTTTTACTTTTCTATGCTTTACGTCTTCTAATTCTAATCTATTCAATAACTCATTGCTTCTCTTTTTTATTTCATTATTGTTAAGGCCATGCATTTTACCAAAGAAAATAAGATTTTCTTCACCACTTAAATTTTCATAGCTACATGCTGTTTCTGTCATCACTCCTGATAAACTATGAATTTTTATTTGATCTTTAGTAACATCATGTTCAAATATTTTTACTTCACCTTCTGAAGGGGTTAGTATTCCATTTAATATCCTTACTGTGGTTGTCTTACCTGAACCATTAGGGCCAAGAAATCCTACAATAGAGCCTTCGGGTACTATAAAATTTATATTATCTAATGCTTTATTAATACCATCATAAGATTTAGTTAAGTTTCTTACTTCAATAGCATTCATTATTATCACCTCTTATATATTAAACTTTAAAGTGATAGAAAAAGTTCACATAAATTAAGAAAAATTTATAAAAGCATAAATAATATAAAAATACTGTAAAAGCTAATTATTTTTAATTAACTTCTACAGTATTCATTACCATAGGGTTATTTAATGAAAAATCTTTTCTATGAGTGAAAAATTAAGAATGAAGAATGAAGAATTATGGTTGAAACTTCGCCGTTAAGACCTTTGAGGTTTTTTGATAATAAATTTTATTTTAAGAAATTCACTAAGGGTGAATTTCTTCCTAAATTTTTCACTTTTAATTATTAATCCTTAATTTCTAAGGAGTTAATCTGTTTTTATAGAAAATTTATTTTCAAGATTATATATTAAATTTTCCCATTGTATCCTTATAATACCTTTGATAGAAAATCTTTAGTTCGTGTATGCTTTGGGTTTTCAAAAACTTCTTTTGGAGTTCCTTTTTCAACAATATTGCCACCGTCAATAAAGAAAATTCTATCTCCAACTTCTTTTGCAAATCTCATTTCATGAGTAACTATTACCATAGTCATTCCTTCACTGGCTAAGTCTTTCATAACATTTAAAACTTCTCCTACCATTTCTGGATCAAGAGCTGAGGTAGGTTCATCAAAGAGCATGACTTCAGGTTCCATGGCTAAAGCTCTAGCTATGGCAATTCTTTGTTTTTGTCCTCCAGATAATGAAGAGGGGTAGGCTTTAGCCTTATCCTTTAAACCTACTTTTTCTAATAAGATCATTGCTTTTTTTTCTGCTTCTTCTTTGCTTAATCCCTGAACATTAATTGGTGATAGTGTTATATTATCTAGCACAGTTTTATGAGGGAAGAGATTAAATTGTTGAAACACCATACCCATTTTTTCTCTTATTTTATCTATATTAATTTTTTTATCCGTTATTTCTGTTGATTTAAATGTTATTGTTCCAGAAGTAGGTGTTTCAAGTAGATTTAAGCATCTTAAAAATGTGCTTTTTCCTGAACCGCTAGGTCCTATAACCACAACTACTTCACCTTTTTCTATAGTCTCATCTATACCTTTAAGGACTTCATGTCGTCCAAAGTGCTTTTCTAATCCTTTAATGGTTATCACTTATCTTCATCCTCCTCTCAATTACTCCTAGTAATTTTGATAAAGTAAATGTTAATACAAAATAAATAATTGCAACAACAATTAATGGTTCAAAAGGTTGAGCAGTGTTTCCTCTTATTGTATCTGCGTTATACATAAGCTCACTGATTCCTATAATAGATACTATTGAAGATTCCTTTATTATTGTTATAAATTCGTTACCTAGTGCAGGTAATATATTCTTTAAAGCTTGAGGCATTATTATTAGTCTCATGGTTAAAGAGTTTGACATACCTAAACTCCTAGCAGCTTCTTTTTGACCCTTATCTACAGCATCTATACCAGCTCGTACAATTTCTGCAACATAGGCAGCGCTATTTAAAGATAAGGTTATTATCGCGGCTACCATATCGGGAAAATGAATACCTAGTGAAGGCAATCCATAATAAACTATGTATAACTGAACTAATATTGGAGTTCCCCTTAAGATTTCTATATAAGAAGATGAAATAAATTTTAAAAAATTATTTTTGCTAAGTTTCATAAGGCTTAATATAGAGCCTAAAATTGTACCAAATACAACAGTAAAGAATGCCAGTATTATGGTAAGCTTTGTTCCTCCGATGAAGAAAGGGTAATATTTACTTAAAAATCCAAAATCCAAAATGTCTTCCTCCTTTCAAAAGTTTTATAGTAGCAATTATTCTACCATTTTATTTGCTTCAACCATAAACTCAGATATTTTTCCTTCTTTTATAAGTCTATTTAAAGTTTTATTTATTTCTTCTATAAAATCTGNNTGCAATAGCTGTACCTAAGTCTTCCTCAGCTTCAAATTCACAAGTTGTCATTGCTAAATCAGGATTTCTCTCAGTATAAAATTCACCAACTGGTAATTCTGTGACAACTGCATCTACTTTATTGTTTTTAAGTTCCATCATTAAATCAGTGACTTTACTTAAACCTTTAAAATCTGCATCTTTTATTTGAGATGTAGAAATTTGTTGTTGTATAGAACCTTTTTGTACACCTACCTTTTTACCAGTTAAACTATCTAAATCTGGGTATTTATCTTTATCTTCTGCTCTAACTATTATTCCATGCTGTGCTTTATAATAAACATCTGAAAAATCCACGCTCTTTTTTCTTTCTTCTGAAGGATTCATGCCAGCAAGAACCATATCTACTTTACCAGTTTTAAGAGCAGCCAATAATCCATCAAAGCTCATATCACTAAGTTGTATTTCAACACCTAAATCCTTTGCAAGTTCTTTTGCTATGAATATGTCAAAACCTACAATTTCATCCTTACCGTTTATTTCTTTATGAAATTCATAAGGTGGGTAATCAGCACTTGTACCAATAACAAGTTTTTTAGATTCTTTAACTTTCTCTAAAATTGATACTGCTCCTGTATCAGATTCTTTTTTGTTACATCCTATTAGACCAAATGTCATTGCACCTACCATAGTTGCTGCTACTAATTTTTTAAATAAATTTTTTTTCATTTCAAATCCCCCTAATCGACTTTTTTAATATTGAGTATAATTATACACACATTTATTATAAATATGCAATAATTTTTTTGAAAAAACTTTTAAAAATAATTTTTTATACGTAAAATGGCGGTTTTAGATGAGGTTACACTATAGAATTGAGAGAAAAATCGTTTTCATAAATAATATTTATGCATATTATTCATAAGCTTATACATTTATTGCATTAAGTAATTTTTGATGTTTTTAAAATAGATGAAATAATAAAATCTTTATTTACATCTATTTGTGATAAGATTGTAAGAAAGTAAATAATAATGGTAGGAGAAAATATGAATAGTGAAAGTTTAGAAGAAATATTACATTCAATTAAAAATAATAAATTATCGTTGATCTTAGCATCAACAAAAGATTGTGGAGTTTGTACTTCTATAGAGCCAAGAGTAGAATATTTAGTGAATAAATATCCTGATATAAATTACAAACACATATTTATTGACTCAATGATAAAGGCAAGTGGAGAATTTACCATATTTACAGTGCCAACTATAATTATGTTTGCACAGGATAAGGAAGTTCATAGAGAAAGCAGATTTATTGACTTTGAGAACCTAGAGTTTGAAATTTCAAGATGGCATAATTATTTATTTAATTAGTATTTTATAAAGTTCTATTTAAATTTAGTTATAAGGAGAAATATAATTGCAAATTTTTTTCACCTCTGGGGAACAGTAGTAGGGTTCACCTAAGAGGCAGTATATTTTGGATCAGAAATCAGTGAATCTAACTAATGCTATGGAGAGATTATGGGAATTAAGTATGAAGCATGAAAAATTTAAGGGGAATTTAATTCTTTAATTGTGAATTGAAAAAGTTGTGTTTTAAAATAGTTTATAGTAGAATATCATATAAATATAAGCAATTAAGTAAAAAATTACTAGAACTATTACGATATTTATTCAAGTTTCATTGTAAAAAAGGCTTTTATAAATGCTAGCTTAAGGGGGGAGAATATTTTGATAAAACCTAAAAGATTAAAAGAGGGCTCTCGTATAGCAATTATATCACCATCTAATGGTTTACCATTTTTGTTTTCAGATATTTACGAGCTTGGATTGAAAAACTTAAGAGAGATATTAGGTTTTGAATTAGTTGAAATGAAAACTGCTAGAATGTCACCAGAAGAGCTTTATAATAATCCAAGATTAAGAGCGGAAGATATAAATAATGCTTTTAAAGATGAGAGTATTGATGGAATTATAACATCTATAGGTGGTTGTGAATCTGTCAGAATTTTAAAATATTTAGATAAAGATTTAATAATAAACAATCCTAAATTTATTATGGGGTTTTCAGATGCCACTACTTTTTTAACTTATTTAAATCAGCTAGGTATGATTACTTTTTATGGGCCTTCAGTTATGGCAGGATTTGCTCAATTAGAGAATCTTCCAAAATCTTATATAAATCATATCAAAGCAATATTGTTTGAGGGAGTAATTCCTTATTCATATAAACCTTATGAAAAATGGGTTGACGGTTACAAAGATTGGAACAATAAAGAAACAATAGGACAATGTACAGAGTTTAATGATAATAAAGATGGGTGGAAATTTCTACAAGGAAAAGAGGATGCTGAAGGCATATTATGGGGAGGATGTATTGAGGTTCTAGAGTTTTTAAAATCAACAGACTATTGGCCAAGTAAAGACTTTTGGCAGGATAAAGTTCTGTTTTTTGAAACTTCAGAGGATAAGCCTTCTCCAAGCCAAGTTGAATCCATGTTAAGAAATTATGGCATTCAAGGGATATTTAATAAAGTAAAGGCTATAATTTTTGGACGACCTAAAGATTATTCAAAGGAAGAAAAAGAAGAACTTAATCAGTCAATATTGAGAGTGGTTAAAGATGAATTTGAAAATAGTTCAATGCCAATAGTTGTAGATGTGGATTTTGGGCATACTGACCCAAAATTAATTTTACCTATAGGAGCTAGAATAAAATTAAATCCTGATACTAGTGAATTAATTTTAATAGAAGACCCTTTTCAACCATAAAAATAATTTTAAAATATATTTAAATAGGAGGAAGTTATGAATAAAGAATTTTTTATAAAAAATAGAAAGAATCTTAATGAAAAATTAGAAGATAATTCAATTTTAGTACTTTTTGCTGGAGATGCTCCATATAAATCTGCGGATGCCCAATATTCATTTGTACAAAATAGGAATTTTTACTATATAGCTGGTTTTCCAAGAGAAAAGGCTATATTTATGTTACTAAAACAAAATGGACAAGTATCAGAAAGTCTTTTTATAGAAAGACAAGATCCTGTTATGGCTAGATGGATTGGAGAAAAGCTATCTATAGAAGAATCTAAGGAACTAACTGGTATAGAAAATATTAAATATCTAGATCAGTTTAATGAATCTTTTGGCAAAATTGCTGGAGATATGGAAGTTGAAAAACTATATTTGGATCTTGAAAGACAAGAATACAATATGAAAGAAAGTGGAAGTTTAACTTTTGCAAAGGATGCTGTTAATAGATATCCATTTTTAAAAATTAAAAATGTATTTAATCATATTGCAGATTTGAGAGTTATAAAGTCTGAAGAAGAAATTGAACTTATCAAAAAAGCTATTAACATAACTAAGGACGGAATATATAACATGATGTCAAATGCTAGAGCAGGCATGATGGAATATGAACTTGAGGCATGGTTTGATTATACTTTAAGAAAAAATGGAATTAAAGAGACAGCTTTTGATACCATAATAGGATCAGGAAAAAATGGTACTGTACTTCATTATGTAGAAAATAACTGTGAAGTTCAAGATGAAACTTTAGTTTTACTTGATTTAGGTGCACAATATAAACTTTATAATGGGGATATTTCTCGTACTTTCCCCGTAAATGGTAAATTTACTGAAAGGCAAAAAGATGTTTATAATGCAGTATTAAGAGCTCAAAAAGCTATTGAAGCAGCAGTAAAACCAGGAGTTATGTGGAGAGATATAAATGAGCTGGCTAAAAAGGAACTTGCTAAAGGATGTAAGGAACTTGGATTGATAAAAGAAGATAGTGAATTATCTAATTACTATTTCCACTCCTTTGGTCACTTTTTAGGTTTAGATACTCATGATGTTGGAACATATAATTTTCCACTTAAGCCAGGTATGATTCTGACCAATGAACCAGGTCTTTATATCTCAGAAGAAGGTATTGGAATTAGAATAGAAGATGACTTGCTCATAACAGAAGATGGCTGCATAAATTTATCTAAAGATATTATAAAGGGAGTAGACGAAATAGAAGAATTTATGGCAAAAAATAAAAGATAACAAGTAGTGATAAAAATAAAATATAAAATCGGCTTACTTATGGTAAGCCGACTTTATATTTATATATTAAGCTATATCTTTCTTTTTAACATAATAATATACTGGAAGTCCCAATAAGGCTATTATACTTCCATAAATTGCAAAAGAAGTGTTGGTTATTAATGTACTTATTATTATATAACCACTTCCAACTATTCCTACAAGAGGGATTACAGGGTAAAGAGGTACACGATAAGGTCTTTCTATATCTTTAAACTTACTTCTTAAAATAAATATTCCTGCAACACCCATGGTAAAGAATATCCATAGCACAAACATTACTAAATCAGTAAGCATATTAAAAGAGCCTGATAAAACATAAAGACAAGATAAAAATCCTTGAAATATAAAAGCATTTGTCGGAGTTCCAAACTTAGTATTTATTTTACCAAAAAATGAACTGAAAGGTGTTAGATTGTCTTGAGCCATAGCAAAAGGAATTCTTACTCCAGTCATCATATATCCATTTAAAGCACCAAATATAGAAACAAATATACCGATAGAAATAAATTTAGCTCCATTACTTCCGAATAAGACCATTGCAGCATCAGAAGCTGGTTTTTCTGAAGCTATAACTGCTTCCATTGGTATTATCTTAATTAATGCTATATTTATAAGGGCATAGACTATAATTGTTATGGATAATCCCAATATTATAGATCTTGGAAGATCTTTTTCGGGGTTTTTTAGTTCTCCTGCCATATTTCCTACACTAATCCATCCATCATAAGCCCAAAGGGTACCTAATATAGCTGCACCAAAACTAGATATGCTACTTGAATTTCCTATATTAAAGCTAAAACTTTGAACTGTTCCTCTCAGAAATCCTAGTACTATAATAATTATAATTGGTAAAAGTTTTGCTACAGTTACTATTCCTTGAATTTTACTCCCTAATTTTGTAGAAATTATATTAACTATTGTAAGAAATATTATGAATCCAATGGCTAGTAGCTTTTGAGAGGTACTGCTTAAATTAATAAAATCTGTAGCTTGGGTTGATAATACAATAGCTAAGGCTGCAACTGCTCCTGGGAGATAAATAACAGTCTGTACCCAGCCAAATAAAAATGCCCATTTTTCTCCATAAAGTTCTTTAAGATACACAAATAACCCACCAGTTTTAGGAATAGCTGCTGCAATTTCTGCAATGGTTAGTCCTGATGCCATGGCTATTATCCCTCCTGATATCCAAGCCAATATACCTAATAATGGCGAACCAGCATTTTCAAAAACTATGGAAGGTTTAAAAAAAATACCTGAACCTATAACCATACCTAATACAATNNTCCAAGTTCTTTTTTTAAGACTTTTTCATTTGATTTTTTCATTAATTTCCATCCTTTCTAAGTATATAACAATATTTTATGTAAATATTATTATATTGATTCTTTTGTACATATTTAAAAGTTTACCCATATATATAAGAGTTTACTATTATATATCTTAAAAAAAATTAGTGAGAGCTGACATGTGTTTTATGTTATTTAAATGTATTTATAGGAAAATTATTATGACTAAAATATTATATCATTAAATTTATTTTAATAAAGAAAACATTATGTAAATTGGAGTAATTATTTATAATTTATCCTATATAGAACAAAATTTATTATGACTATCTAGCAAAAATTTAAATTAAAAATATAATATTGTGACTATTATTTGGGGGTTATAATAATTTTAAGTGATAATAAAATATATTTAAATTTTGATTATTTATAATTAACCTTATTGAAATTTTTATTTTTCATATAATATTGTGAATCTGGTGAATAATTTTACAATGTTAATTTATATTGTCTATTGCTTCTGATTATGGTAGGTTTGTTTTAGGATTAAACATGTTTAAACTAAATTTTTCATTCGTAGAAAAG
>NZ_DKLM01000015.1:26164-49203 GCF_002455975.1 Clostridium sp. UBA6640 | reverse complement strand
AATATATTTTTACATGAATAAAATTAAGTAAAAATATTATTATATAAAATGTTTTTACATAAGAGGAGAATGATATATGAGTAACAACGAGGGTAAAAAGCTTACATGGCAAAATCTTGCGTTAATGGCCTTTGTTACAGTATGGGGCTTTGGTAATGTTGTTAACAATTTTGCTAACCAAGGATTAAAGGTAATAGTATCTTGGATATTAATCATAGGATTATATTTTGTACCTTACGTTTTAATGGTAGGAGAGTTAGGAGCTACCTTTAAAGAAAGTAATTCAGGTGTAAGTGGATGGATTGATGCTACTATGGGTAAAAAATTAGCCTATCTAGCTGGATGGACTTATTGGGTGGTGCATATACCATATTTAGCACAAAAGCCTCAATCGGTAATAATAGCATTAGGGTGGGGGATATCACAAAGCGGAAATTTTACTAAAGGAATTAATCCGCTAACATTGCAATTAATATCACTAGTAGTATTCTTAGTATTTTTATGGATTGCTTCAAGAGGAATTACATCTTTAAAAAGAATAGGAACTTTAGCAGGTACTTCAATGTTTGTAATGTCATTATTGTATANNTATATATTATTAGTAATTGCAGCACCTGGAATAAGAGGAATTAAGCCTGCAACAAATATAACTTTTAGTTCAGTTATGCCAGAATTTAATTTTGCATACTTCACTACATTATCAATGTTAGTTTTTGCAGTTGGTGGCGCAGAAAAATTATCACCATATGTAAATAATGCTAAAAATCCATCAAGAGATTTCCCAAGAGGGATGATAGTTCTTGCAATAATGGTAGCAGTATCAGCATTATTAGGTTCATTTGCAATGTCAATAATGTTTGATGCAAATAGCATTCCGGCAGATCTAAAGATGAATGGTCAATACTATGCTTTTAAAATGTTGGGGGAATATTATGGAGTAGGAAACCTTTTCTTAATTCTATATGCTCTTGCTAACATGACTGGCCAAATTTCTGCATTAGTATTTTCAATAGATGCACCATTAAAAGTATTATTAGGAGATGCAAATCCAGAGTATATACCAAAGTCATTAACTAAAATTAACAAATATGGAGCACCGATAAATGGATATAAAGTTACAGCAATTTTAGTTAGTATTATAATAATAATACCTGCACTTGGTATTGGTGATATGAACAATTTATTTAACTGGTTGTTAGATTTAAACTCAATAGTCATGCCACTAAGATATTTATGGGTATTCTTAGCATATATGTTTTTAAGGAAAAAGTATACGGAAAAGTATCCTTCAGAATATAGATTTATAAAAAATTCTAAGGTAGCCTATGGTGTTGGATTATGGTGTTTTGTCTTTACTGCTTTTGCATGTATTATGGGTATGTTTCCAAAGGGAATAGAAGCTTTTACACCAGAATGGTATTTTCAAATATCCCTTAATATATTAACACCTTTTGTTCTTATAGGATTAGGGTTAATACTGCCTTCTATTGCTAAGAGAAAAAATAATACAAAAGAACTTTAAAAAATATTTTTAATTATTGAATATTATTATAAACATTATAATTTATGAGTCCATCTATTTTATATAGATTTAAGTTTCATAATAAATATTTTATTAGAAACTTAAGATCTTTAAATAGGTGGACTTTAATTTTTAATATTTTATAAAAATTAACAATTTGTTAAAAAAGATTTGAATAAAATTTACTAATTTACAAATATAGGAACTAATAAATTATAAATCTAATATTAATATAATAAAGATTTAATAGTTTCTAGGGAGGATTTGTAATGACTACATTTTTACTTTATGGAGTTGTAGGTGTATTTTATTTGATTTCCTTTTTAAAAGATAGGAAGAAAACAAAAAGTGCATTATTGGCAGGGATAAAGTCCTTTGAAAATATAATGCCACAGTTTTTAGGGATTATATTTGTAGTAGGGATTATACTTACTATACTATCACCAGAGAATATATCATCTATTATTGGAGAAGAATCTGGAGCTTTGGGGGTTATAACTGCTGCTATAATAGGTTCATTAACTTTAATGCCTACATTTGTAGCTTTTTCTACAGCATCATTACTTTTAGAAAGTGGAGCAGGTTATACTCAAGTTACAGCATTAATTTCTGCTTTANNGAAATGTAATCTATTTTATTTATTCTATAGTAAGTGCATTTATTGTAGGGGCTATGATGAGGTGATTTTATGAAATGGCTAAAACGATATTCTTTTTTTATAATAATATTAGTTATAACTTTAATAATAGCCCTAATTGATTTTAATAAGGGGCAAAGTATAGGACTAATAGCATTGGATTCCTTTAAACAAATGCTAGCGGTATTACCACCTATAATGCTATTATTAGGACTTTTAGATATTTGGGTGCCTAGAGAAACTATGATAAAATATATGGGAAATAACTCAGGGATTTTAGGAGTAGTCCTTGCTATATTATTAGGCTCATTAGCAGCAGGACCTGTATATGCAGCCTTTCCTATAACTGCTGTATTTATTAAAAAAGGAGCCAAATTCAGTAATGTAATGGTTTTTATGGGAGCTTGGTGCACTACAAAAATACCAACATTTTTATTTGAACTATCAGCACTTGGATATAAATATACTTTTACCAGACTGTTAGTAAATCTACCTAGCATTATACTTTTAGCATACTTAATAGAGGGACTATTAAGTAAAAATGATCTAGAAGAAATTTATAATAAATTTAAAGAATGAAGCAGTATATATATGCTTCATTCTTTTTTATTGCTTTAAAATTAATATGAAAGTTTATTTAATAAAATAAATTGCAACATATTGTATTATAGTAAAAAGTATTAAAGTTGTTTTCTATAAAGGACATGGTGCATATTTCTAAGATTATATAATTGTTCCTTGCTTATCTCTTCTATAGTATTAATTTTAATAACGTTGTGTATAGTTCCTATTCTAAGCTTAGCATCCTCTAAATCCCTTGCTAGCATTATTCCGCAATAAACTGCTACATCACTATTTATATTAAATAAAAACATTTTTAATTGATCTATTGGAACGACATCTTTTTTTAAGAATTCATCATCAAACTCAACTTCACTATCTACTGAAATTAGCCCGTCTCTTACAATATGCTTATCCCATCCTTTATACTCACATAGTCTACCCCATAAGCCTAGATTAATAAGATTTTTAACAGTTAATTTTATCATCATAACTATCACTCCTTACTTATAATTAAACTATTAGATATATTTTAATAGTTATTTGGAAAAAATTCAAATTTTATACACACATATATTTTAAACATTATGTTAAAATACCCTATAATATTTATAAAAAGTTAACGTTAATTAAAATTTATAAATATTTTATGTTTTTATTATAAAAATATTTTATGAAAAGAAAAATATTTTATGCTCAAATATAAAATAATTATTCCCACATAATATCTTTAATATTTAAGAGTATATAAATTAAAAAGCCGTGAGTTTAATCACGACTTTCAATTTCTAAGGTTATAGGGCAGTGATCTGAGCCTAGAACTTCATTTAAAATCTCTGCCTTTGAAACTCTATTAATCATATTATCTGAAACAAAGAAATAATCTATTCTCCATCCAGCATTTCTTTCACGAGCCTTAAATCTGTAGCTCCACCAACTATATTTTATTTCATCTGGATTTATATATCTAAAGGTATCGATGTATCCATTCGATATAAATTTGTCTATCCAAGCTCTTTCCATTGGTAAAAATCCAGAGGTCTTTTCATTGGCTTTAGCATTTTTTATATCCATAGGAGTATGAGCAGTATTATAATCACCACAAATTATTAAATTAGTACCCTTTGATACTTCCGTATTACAAAAATCTAATATAGCATCATAAAATTCCATTTTATATTGAAGTCTTTCTTCAGAAGATTGGCCATTAGGAAAATAGATATTCATAAGAGTAAAATCTTCATATTCAGCAATTAATATACGTCCTTCTATATCAAATCTTTCAATACCAATACCATTCTTAATAGATTCTGGTTTTGCTTTAGTATAAATTGCCACTCCACTATAGCCTTTTTTTATTCCATGAGAAAAATATGAATGGTAGCCTTCAATATTAGTTATATTTTCATCTAAGTTATCTTCTTGAAGTTTAGTTTCCTGAATACATAATATATCAGGAGATAACTCCATTATCCAAGGAATAAAATCTTTTTTTAACATGGCTCTAAGTCCATTTACATTCCATGAGTAAATTTTCATTGTAAAACTCCTCTCATAAGTATTTGAGATAAACTTATAGAATACATCTCAATTAAAAATATTTAATAATATAAATAATAATTAACAAAAATTTTGTTATAATAGTTACATATAGATATTTTAATATTATGTATAATAATTAATTCTAACCTTTTCTATCATTATATAATTTAATACTCTATTAATAAAGATAAATTGATAATTCTTATCAATATAAAAATTTAATCCCTTTTAAAGGGTAAACTTATTTAATAAATTTATTGAAACTTAAATTTTCATATGATAGAATCTAATTAAGTTAATATGTGCTGTTTCTTAAGGAATATGGTTTTAAGCCATAGCAGCCCCCGCTACTGTAATCGTTGACGAAGAGCAATAGTCACTGGAGTTTATCTGGGAAGACGCTCGGAGATTGAAACGAGAGCCAGGATACTTATTAAACAGTATACTCACAAGCTTTTCTTCGGAGGGAAGGGTTGATTTAGTTTTACAGAAAGCTACTCTTTTTCTTTTACTTTTAAAGAAAAAGAGTTTTTTATTTTGTAATACATAGAATTTAAATATAGAAAGGAGCAATACATAAGTTGTTTCTATTTCAAAATAGAAACTATTATAGAATCAGCTAGGAAATCTGAAAGAAAATATATAAGAATATTGAACAGCTATTTTTGAATATAGCTAAATAAAAATTAATTAGTCAGGGGCTTACATCAGTTTAATTTATATAGAAAATATAGGAGGATATAGTTATGAAGAATAACAATAAAAAAATTATAACAACTATTTTAATTTTACTTATCGCTGTTGTAGGATATTTTGCTTATGGAAAATTTGCGAAGGTTGAAACCGTTGAAGGAAATAAAAATATAACAGTAATTGTTAAGTCTGAAAAAGATAACCATGAAAAAGAACATAAACATTCGACAAATGCTGAATTTTTAGGAGAGGCATTAGACGAGATGAAGATAATAGATGCAGAAAAATCACAATTTGGAAGATATGTAAATAAAGTAGATGGAATTTTAGCAGATAAGAATAAACAGGAGTGGTGGAAACTTACAATAAACGGAGTAGATGCAACAGCAGGAATAGACGAAACTCCGATAGCAGATGGAGATAGGTTTGAGTTTATATTTACAACAGGCTGGTAAATAGTATGGATAAAACTAGAGAATTAATTGTAATAGTGCTATTATCTTCGATAATCACAGTATCAAAAATGTTTCTAAGCTTTTTACCGAATATAGAGCTTGTGTCAATGTTTTTAATTGTTTATACACTTGTATTTAGGAAAAAAGCTATAATTATAGCGCTATTATTTATTCTTATAGAAGGATTAATCTACGGAATTGGATTATGGTGGTTTAGTTATGCTTTTGTTTGGCCATTATTAGTTATATTAACATTATTGTTTATAAGGATAAATAAAGAAAACTTTTTACTTTGGTCTATATTTTCAGGAGTTTTCGGCTTAATCTTTGGTGCACTTTTTGCACTTCCTTATATAATATTAAATGATATTAGTTTTGCTGTTGCTTATTGGATAAGAGGAATACCTTATGATATAATCCATATGGTAGGAAATTATGTAGCAATGATGCTATTAGGAGAACATATTTATAAGTTATTAATAAAATTAAATAAGGAAGATTGTAAAAGTTATTAACTTTAAAATTGTGTTGTTTAAATTTAATGATTATATTAAAAAAGTAAAAAACCTTCTTGTAATTAAATGGAGTTACTAAATATCATTTACAAGAAGGTTTATTTTATTTAATTATAAAGATAATTCACGAGTTAAAATGCTTTATTAATTATATATATCGGAAAATTCCATATATATCTTTTCTATAGGATTAAAACTTATTTGTTTATTTTCACTACAATTACAATTTTTATTTTGTAATATAGGAATTTTCACTATAAATTCACTCCCTACATTTTCTTCACTTATAACAGAGATTTCACCATTATGCATTTCTACCAGAGATTTCACAATGGAAAGGCCTATACCACTGCCTTCATGATTTCTGTTCATAAGAGGTTGTACTTGTCTAAACCTATTAAAAATTATCTTTTGTTTTTCTTTAGGGATTCCTATACCATTATCCTTTACCGAAATGATTAAGTTACCATTATTTTCAGAGACGTTCAACTGGATTTTACCATGAGGCTTTGAAAACTTAACAGCATTAGATAATAGATTTAAAATTATTTGCTCTATTTTTTCTGCATCACAACTCATTATCTTATTAGTAACTGTACTGTGATAGGTAAAGGTTAAATCTTTACTTTCTATATAACCTTTAATAGAATTACATATGTTTGTTATTATACAAATTATGTCTTGATTATGCATATTTAAAGATAAAAATCCAGCATCAATTTTTGTGGAATCGATGAGATTGTTAATCAATCTTAACAGTCTATAACAGTTTTGTTTCATTATATTAACATAATTATATAATTTTTCTTTACTTTGTAAATCATCTTCATTATCAAGATATACCTTAAAGAGTTGAATAGAACTAAATATAATATTAAGAGGTGTTCTAAGTTCATGAGACATATTTGATAAAAATTCTGTTTTAAGATTACTATACTCTAAGGCTTCTTTTAAAAGAATATTATTTTTACTGTATGTATCTTTCCTACATATGTATATATCATCTTCATTTATTTCTGATATTTTGTATTTTGAGCTGTACCTTTTATTTTTTTTAAGTTTTTTACTTTTGTAATATAAATAAATTAAGTCACTAGGGCAAATATGTTCATATAAAGTTTCTAGTGCAGTTAACATAAGCTTTTTTTCATTACAACCAACCACCTTACTAAGTTTCTCTGAGAATTTTACAACATTTTTTTCAAAGATATATTCATAATCACCTGCTTCATTTAAATCTTCTAAGGCATTTAGCATTTCTGATAGGTCTTCATCGTTTAATATTAAATTTACATCATTCACATTACATCACCTTTTAGTATAGAATATGTTTTATTATATCACCATTATTGTAAATATTATGTAAAATACTGCGTAGGTTGAAAACAAAGGATGAACAATAAATAAATGCTGCATTTATAAGCATTTATTCTATCTAAAATAGTATACAGTAAAAAATAATTACATATATTTCCATAAATTAATGGGTTTAATTTGCTGTATTAAAATTGTGTCAAGCTTAAATTATTTTTACTTCTTATATATAAGATATTTGAAATATTGTATCAAAATTTAGTAGAAAATTTTCTTTTATATTGAGCGTAAATTATATAAATAGAATTTACACTTCATATAAAAATATTTTTCTCAAAGTTAAGAGAGGATAGTATCATAATAATTTGCAAATAGATTTCAATAGTTATTGACATAGAAAAAAAAGTTTTATATAATTCTATAGGAATTAAAAAAACGCGTAAAATTTAATAATTTGCTTTATATATCTTTTACAAAAAAAAGATATACAAGTGCTGAAGTTAAACACTTTGAAAATCTTCGAAGTGTTTTTTTTATTCTAAAAACATAAAGAAAGGAGAAATAAAATTGAATTTAAAGATAAACTTTAAAGAACTTTTTAATGACAAGAAGTTCTACAAGAACTTATTTCTATTGTCTATACCTATTGTGTTGCAACAGTTAATAGCATCTTCATTAAATATGTTAGATACAGTTATGATTGGTATGGTTGGAGAAACTGAGCTAGCTTCCGTTGGTATAGCAAATCAGTATTATTTTTTGTTTAGTATATTTATTATGGGGATAAGTTCTGGTTGTTCTGTATTTATATCTCAACTTTGGGGTAAAAAAGATAAGGAAAATATAAGAAAAGTATTAGGTATTGGACTTATAAGTAGTATTATAATAACTGCATTATTTACTATTGTAGCATTATTAATACCGAAATCAATTGTAGGAATATTTAATAAAGATATAGAAGTTATAAGAATAGGAAGTGAATACTTAGTTATAGTATGTTTAAGTTATCTATTTACAGCTGTTAGCTTTAATTTTGCTGCAGCTTCTAGGAGCATTGAAAATACAGTACTTCCTATGGTAGCTAGTTTAGCAGGATTAATTTGTAATGGAATATTAAACTATGTATTTATATTTGGTAAATTTGGATTTTTAGCTATGGGTGTAAAGGGAGCTGCACTTGCCACCTTAATTGCAAGGATAGTAGAATCAATCATATTAGTAACTCCTATATATTTTACTAAGGGAATATTAGCAGTTAAATTTAAAGAATTTTTTAGTATAAGTAAAGAGTTAGTTAAGAGTGTTTATTCAACCATAATACCTGTTATGCTTAATGAAGCTTGTTGGGGATTTGGAAATGTAACTTATGCAATAATCTATGGAAGAATAGGTACTCAAGCTTCCGCAGCAATACAAATTTGTACAACTGTTCAAAATTTATTTATGATAATTACTTTTGGACTAGCTAATGCTTCAGTAGTTGTTGTAGGAAAAGAGATTGGTTCAGGAAGGGAAGAAAGAGGTAAACTTTATGCAAGAAGACTATGTTCAGTATCTACATTAGTTGGACTAGCATTATCCTTTATTCTTGCTTTAACTTCTCCAATGGTATTATCACTATTTAATGTTTCACAGGCTGTATTACATGATGCACTATTAATTTTGTATATCTATGCTGTAGTTATGACTGCAAAAGTATACAATGTTATGCTCATTGTAGGTGTACTTAGAGGAGGGGGAGATTCAAAGTTTGGTGCTATAGTGCAGGGAATTACATTATGGCTTATAGGAATACCCTTAGCTTTTGTCGCTACCTTTATATTTAAGTTTCCTGTTTATATAGTTGCATTAATGACTGCTATTGAAGAAGCCATAAAAGTAGTGGTATTAGTTAAAAGATTTATTTCAAACAAGTGGATTAATAATGTTGTAAAAGATATAGATATAGAAAATGAAAGTAAAATTGCTATTTAAAATAAGCCCATAATAGGCTTATTTTATTTTAATGAAATATTTACCTATTATAAAAAAGAAAAATAAAGATAAATAAATGTAGGCTGTGATTGATAGAGAAAAATCCATAAAACTTTTAATAGATTCATATATAATATATTAATTGGCTATTTTTCAGATTTGATTTTATAGAAAAATTTAATCCAAGTTATAGAAGTCTTTATGCGAACTGTGTTATAATAAAGATATGAGCTCCTATATACATTACTCCATAAAGAAATTTAAGACTTATTTAAAGTGTAAAGATTTAAATAAGGAAATTAACGGCTTTAGGCATCTTTAAAAAATTAACAAACCAGTATGTTAGTCTGTTTTCTATCATGCTACGTTGTCAGAACCCGCTCATAGCACCACTATGAACAGAACCTGACGCCTTGTTTGATATAAAATATACTAATATCTTTGGCGTGTTTTTTCAGATGCCTCATACAATAAATCTTAAAACTTTTGGAGGTGAAAAATATGCTAACAGTAGAGAATATTTTACTTATAAGCTCTATACTACTTTTTGTTAGTATTTTTGCTAGTAAGATATTATATAAAATTGGAATACCAACTTTAATATTATTTTTAGTTGTTGGTATGTTAGCAGGTTCTGATGGTATAGGGAAAATTTATTTTTATGATCCCAAAATAGCACAATTTATAGGAACTGTTGCATTAAGCTTCATTTTATTCTCTGGTGGATTAGATACAAAATTTGATGTTATAAAACCGGTATTTAAGCAGGGAGTATTTTTATCCACATGTGGAGTTTTAATTACTGCTATAACAGTAGGATGCTTTGTTTACATTATAACAGATTTGAGTTTTTTAGAAGGAATGTTATTAGGTTCAATTGTTTCCTCTACTGATGCCGCAGCGGTATTTTCCATACTTCGTTCACAAAGTTTAAAACTTAAAGGGAATTTGGCACCATTATTGGAACTGGAAAGTGGTAGCAATGATCCTATGGCTTATATGTTAACTATATCAATTCTTGGTCTTTTAACAGAAGGCAATATGAGTATAGCTAGCTTTATTGCATTATTTTTTATGCAAATGGTTCTTGGTTCATTACTAGGAGTCTTTTTTGGTAAGCTTATGGTGTTTATAATTAATAAGATTAAGTTAGACATCGATGGGCTATATCCAGTATTAACTATAGCTATGGCTATATTTACTTTTTCAATTACAGATTTAGTTGGTGGAAATGGATTTTTAGCTATATATATTTCAGGATTAATACTAGGAAACAGTAGTTTTATACACAAAAAAACTGTAATGAAATTTTTTGAAGGTCAATCTTGGCTTATGCAAATAATTTTATTTATAACCCTAGGACTATTAGTATTTCCGAGTCAACTTACAGCTATTAGCGGCACAGGGATTATGATATCAGTATTTATGGTTTTGGTCGCAAGACCACTTTGTGTCTTTATAATACTATCATTTTTTGATTTTACAATTAAAGAAAAGTTGTTAATATCGTGGGTTGGATTAAGGGGAGCCGCACCTATAGTTTTTTCAATTTATCCATTGTTAGCAGGGATAGATATTGCACCTATGATATTTAATATAGTATTCTTTATATCTGTTACTTCTGTTTTAATTCAAGGCACTTTTTTGCCTAAAGTAGCAAAGCTTTTAGATCTAGCTGAAGAGGATATGGGAAATTTAGATAAGGATAAGTTGGTAGATAGGTACGATAGTTTTAAGAATCAGCTATTTGAGATTAAAATTGATAAAGATTCTAAAATTATAAATAAGCCTATTGTTGATATTCAATTTCCTAAAACCTCCTTAATCATTACCATTAATCGTAATGGAAAATATGTTACACCTAATGGTTCTACCGTGTTAGAAGCAGGGGATAAATTAATCATAACTTCAGAAAAAAAAGAAGATATATTTGACATAAGAAAATGTATAAAATAATAAATTTAAAAGATTGATAATATAAAGGTGAAAGGCTATAGAGATAATTTTCCAATATAATATTTAAAATAACATCATCATTTAACAGAAAATTATGGAGAAATTAGGAGCAAATATTGAGAGATTAGCTAAGTAAGTATATTTGCTAATAGAAAAGTGAAGTGAAAATTTATACTAAATTAGGTAATTTTGCTAGAAAATTTGGATTTCTAAAAGGGTATGGCCGTGGATTATTTAGGAATCTTATAAAATATAAAATTTTAATTAAGATAAATCAAATGTTGAAAGATAAGGATGTTTAGTTAAAATATGAAAGGCAGTAGTGAGAATAATCATTACTGTCTTTAGCTTTAATTTTTAATTCATTATAAAAATTTTATTGTGGAAATTAAAATCATGCATAAGTTAGATTTCCATTGTGGAACCCTATAAACATAGTTATTCCAAAGTTAAATGAGGGTAAAATTGAAAAAAGAAGAATAGAAATAAAATAAATATTAAAAATTGTTGAAATATATACATAAATAAATTAGAATATAAGTAATATAATATTTTAATTACAAAATATATAAATGTCTAAGAAAAGGAGGGTAGAAAATGGAATTTAATATTAGCAATATGACAGATAAAAACCAAAAGTATAGTAGTTCCGTTGCAAAAAATGGAAATGTTGTTTTTTACGGGAGTAGTCTGTCCTTTTTTAAGTATATTGCTAATATAAGTGTAAATCCATGAGTATATCTTTAGCTTTTTTATAAGGAAAAGTGTTTTTTGAGCTCTATGGGTTTTCCATAGAGCTTTTAATATTTAAAAAAGAATAGCTATTCTTGTAAGCCGATATGTCCATAAGTATGAACGAAAGCTCTATGGATATTATTAGGCTTATTTTATTTTATAAAAAATTAATAATTAGAGAAGTAAATGGAGGTATTACTATGATAGAGTTAGCTTTAAATAAAGTTTCAAAATACTATGGAGCTACAATGATTTTAGAGGACATAAACTTTGAGGTTCATAGCGGAGAAAGAATAGGATTAATAGGAAGAAATGGATGTGGTAAAAGTACACTTTTAAAAATAATTGGTGGAATAGAAGGTAATGATGGAGGTATGGTAACTGTAAGAAAAGATGCAACCATAGGATATTTAGATCAACTTCCTCAGTATAATGATAATTTTAAGGTAATAGATGTACTTGATTTAGCTTTTGATGAAGTTAATGAGATTGCAAGGGAGATGAAGATACTAGAAAATAAAATGTCTATACTTCAAGGAAAAGATTTGGAAAAAGTTTTATATAAATATGAAGAGTTACAAAAGTCTTTTGAAATTCTAGGAGGATATGATATAGAAGAAAAGCTAAGTAAGATTTGTAATGGCTTAAAAATTACTGAGAGTTTTAAAAATAGAATATTCAATAGTTTAAGTGGTGGAGAAAAAACTACTGTAATATTGGGTAAGATATTACTAGAGTCACCAAAGATTTTGCTCTTAGATGAGCCTTCCAATCATTTAGATTTAAAATCTATAGAGTGGCTTGAGGATTATTTAAAGGAATATAAAGGGGTATCAATTATTGTTTCTCATGATAGATATTTTTTAGATAGAGTTGTTAATAAAATTGTAGAAATCGAAGATATGGTATCTACAGTTTATATAGGAAATTATTCTTCATATGTTAAAGAAAAAGAAGATAATATTCTTAGAATGTTAGAAGCTTATGAAAATCAACAAAAGAAGATAAAATCTATGGAAAAAACTATAAAAGACTTAAGGGAATGGGGAAAAAGAGCTGATAATGTTAAATTTTTCAGAAGAGCAGCAAGTATGGAAAAAAGATTAGAAAAAATGGAAAAATTTCAAAGGCCCAAAACAGAGAAGGAGAATATAAAATTATCATTAGAGGTAAAAAATCGTTCTGGTAAAGAAGTAATAAAAATTAAAGAGTTATGTAAAAGATTCAATGATAAGATTTTATTAGATAAAGCTAATTTCCTTTTAACTTATGGAGAAAAAATAGCTCTTATTGGAGACAACGGTACAGGAAAATCAACACTTTTAAAAATTCTTTTAAATAATTTTGATGAAAGCTTTAATGAAAGAGATTACTTTAGAGATAGTGGTATAGCAGAGCTAGGAGCTTCAGTGAAGTTAGGTTATTTACCTCAAAAGATTAAGTTTAACAATGAGGAAAATACTGTTTTACAGTGTTTTAGGGAAGACATTGCAATAACTGAAGGTAAGGCAAGGGAGTATCTTGCAAAATATATGTTTTTTGGTGAAGAAGTTTTTAAGAAAGTCAAAAATCTTTCAGGTGGAGAAAGAAGTAGATTATGTTTATGCAAACTTATGTATGATGAGGTTAACTTATTAATATTAGATGAGCCTACCAACCACCTAGATATTGATTCAAGAGAAGTATTAGAAGAGTGCTTAAAAGAATTTGAAGGTAGTATCTTCTTTGTATCTCATGATAGATATTTTATAAATCAATTATGTCATGGTATAGTTGAATTAAATAGTGGTAAATTAAATTCATATATAGGTGACTATGATTATTATAAAGAAAAGAAAAATGAGGATAAAAATAAAATAAAAACTATAAATGAAAAAAATATTAGCAAAAAAATATATAAAAATACTGATGAAGATAAAAGACTAAAAAGTAAAGATAAAAAAGTGGAAGATTTAGAAGAGGAAATATCATCTCTAGAAGTAAAATTAAAAGATATTGAGAAAGAAATGGCATCCGATTCTATAGATTATGAAAGTTTAAATACTTTATATCAGGAAAAATTGTTTATAGAAAATAGTTTAGAAGAACTAATAAGAAAATGGGAGCAATTGATTTAATAAAGGGGTGAGTTTATGAAGGAGAGAATGGGGCTTGCTCTAGCTGGTGGTGGAGGAAAAGGTGCTTATCAAATAGGAGTATGGAAAGCGCTTAAGGACTATGGTATAGAGGATTCTATAGGTGCTGTGGCAGGAGCATCTATAGGGGCATTAAATGGTATATTATTTGCTTTAGGTGAATATGATCTAGCCTTAAATTTATGGACGTCTATATCGCCAGAAAAGGCATTTGGAAAGGAAAATAAAAAAGAAAATATCGTAAAAACTATTCAAAAAAACTATGATGATAAAAAGGTGAAAAATACTAATGGTGAAAAGAGTTATTTAAAAGAAAAAAAGCATATTTATTATTTAAGATGTTTAAAGGAAAGTTATATAAAATTTAGAGAAAGAAAAAGAAGTGTAAGTTTTAAAAAACGAATTGAAGATATGGAGGTTAATGGTATATTCTCTAAGGAAGGGATAATAAATATTCTAGATAATTTAGTAGATTTAGAGAGATTATCTCATACAGATATAGAATGTTTTGCTTCTTGTTGTAAAGCTCCTTTAGATAAACCTAAAATACTTTGTTATAGAACTAATATGAACACAGAATATTTTAAATTAAATAGCTGTGAAAAGGAAAAAATTAAAACAATTTTACTAGCAACTTCAGCCCTCCCAATAGTTTTTGGTACAGAAATTATTGATGATATTGAATATGTCGACGGAGGGATTGTAGAAAATATACCAATACTGCCACTGTATGAAGCAGGATATAAAAAAATAATAGCAGTTCATTTAAAAAAAGGTTATATAATAGATAAAGAACCTTTTCCAGGCTTAGAAATTATTGAAATTATACCTAGTGAACCTATTGGAGATTTTTTAAATGGAACTTTAGATTTCACCTTAGAAAATGCCCTAAAAAGAATGGAACTTGGATATAAGGATACAGTTAAAATCATAAAAGAACTAAAACTTTAATAAGAAATATAGTTATAGAAACTTCTCCCTCTGTGGAGAAGTTTTAACTTGTTTTCTGAAAGATCTACATGATTAAAACTCCAGGGTCAAAGCCTTCGAAGTTTTCTTAAAATAAATTTNNTTTTTCCTGAATTCTTCATTATAAATCCTTAATATCTAAGGATTTAACCTATTCTTCATTTATAAAGCTTAATGCCTTTCCTATGCTTTCATTTATAACTAAGTGAGCATAATTATCATAAGGAGTAGAGGATTTATTTATTAGTACTAAATTTTTCCCTTTAAAATATCTTATAAGGCCAGCAGCTGGATGAACAACTAAGGATGTACCACCTACAATTAAAGTATCTGCATTTGTGATAGCTTCTATAGAGCTAGTTAAAATTTGCTGATTTAAAGATTCTTCATACAGCACAACATCAGGTCTCACAATTCCACCACAATTATCACAATAAGGTATTAATGTATCACTATTTAAAACATAATCTAAACTAAATTTTTTATTACATTTTGTACAAAAATTTCTATGGACAGATCCATGAAGTTCTAATACATTTTTACTTCCTGCAAGTTGATGTAAACCATCTATGTTTTGAGTTATAACTGCTTTTAGCTTACCCATCTTTTCAAGTTTTGATAGGGCATAGTGACAACTGTTAGGAGAAGCATTAGGATATATCATTTTTTCTTTGCAAAATCTAAAGAAGTCTTCTGGATATCTTATGAAAAAACTATGACTTAGTATTTCTTCAGGATTATATTTTTTATTATTAGAAGAATTATATAATCCATCAGCAGATCTAAAATCAGGTATAGAAGATTCTGTAGATACCCCTGCACCGCCAAAAAATACTATGTTATCAGAATTTTTAATAATATGTTTTAAATTTTCAATACACATGTAATCACCTCATAATTATTATACCAAAGATTAATGGAATAAAAAGGCTTTTAGAAATATATTTATTAGGGCTATTAGGCAAAATAAGATTTTAATAATTAAAAGCAATTATTTGAGAATAAAGCATCAATTTTATAATTAGGATACACATTCACTACTAAATGATAACTTTTATTATTTTGCGTAATAATGTATTATATGTAGTATATATTTACCAAATAAAAATGAGGTATATTTAAGAAGGAGAGTGTTTAATATAGACGTAGGAGTCAAAATATAAATTTTCTTTTAATTGCTGTAATATTATGGAGTTTAGGCGGGGGCTTTATAAAATTGATTAGTTGGAATGCTATGACTATTTTGGCACTAAGAAATTTATTTACTGCATTAATGTTTTTATTAATAATGAAAGACCTAATTTTAAGCTTACTGTAAACAATTTATTGATAATACTATGTTATAGTGCAACTATGATATTGTTTGTAACTTCTACTTGCAGCAAATGCTATATTGATTCAATACACTTTTCCTATTTATGCCGCTATACTAGGAGTATGGAACCTATATTAAATCCTATTTGGGTATTAATAGTTGTTGGCGAAAAGCCAGAAATTTATTCAATAATAGGAGGCATAATAGTTATTTTAGCTGTAATAGTCAGAACAGGTTATGTAATTAAAAGACAGAAATTGGAGACAAATAAATTTACAGAGAATAAAGTTATTATATTAAAATATTAAAGATAATTTTATTATAAAAATTATAGTAACTAATATAAAGGAGAAAATTATGGTTGTTTTAAATAATGATTGGGATGAACTATTAAAAGATGAGTTTGAAAAAGACTATTATAAAAAACTTAGGCAATTTTTGGTTGAAGAGTATAAGACTAAAACTATTTACCCAGATAAACACAATATATTTAATGCTTTAAAGTTAACTTCATATAAGGATACAAAAATAGTTATATTAGGTCAGGATCCTTACCATGGACCTAACCAATCTCATGGATTAGCATTTTCAGTAAAGTCAGGGGTAAAAATACCACCTTCATTACTGAATATGTATAAAGAACTTCAGAATAGTTTAGAGTGCTATATTCCTAATAATGGATATCTGGTTGATTGGGCAGAACAAGGAGTATTATTACTTAATACGGCACTTACTGTTAGAGCAGGAGAGGCAAATTCTCATAGAAATAAGGGATGGGAGATATTTACTGATAGAATAATGTCGATTTTAAATGATAGAGAGGATCCTGTGATATTTATTCTTTGGGGAAATAATGCAAAAGAAAAATCTAAGATTATAACAAATAAGAATCATTTTATGTTAAAGGCAGTCCATCCAAGTCCGTTATCTGCTAGTAGAGGATTTTTTGGATGTAATCATTTTATGAAAGCTAATGATATATTAAAAAGCTTAAATAAAGATCCAATTGATTGGCAGATTAAAAACATATAAATAGGTTACAATTGATTTCGTTTTGACAATTACATAATATATCTTTAAAAATTAGCAATAAAAGAATAAGGAGTTTGGAAGGTACCTTCACAAGAAGTAAAAAGATATTTAGGGGAAAAAGGGCTGATTTAAAAGGAGACATACTTCTTAAAAAAAGATTGACATTAAATAAAATATATTGTGAAATAAACATATATTTGTAAAAGATCAGAAATAGTACTTCAAAATTTTTGGGTAAAAAGGAGAAAGAGCGAAATGATTTTGGGAGCTATTCTTTGTGTAATAATATGGAGCATGGCTTTATGCTGCATATTCAAGGTAAATATTAATTTTAAACGTAAAAATTTAAAATTTGAAATTGAAACACAGGAAAAGTAGTTGTATTTTAATACAGCTATTTTTTTATGCATTGATTATGTACATATATTATTCAAAGCACATCCTAATAGTCAGTTATCAAAATTCATAAATTAAATATCCTACACCATCAGAATATAAGAATTAGTTTGGTTCAATCTTTTGAGTGTGGGTAAACTTGCTTCATTGGGAGTATTGGCCACGAAGCTACCACTTCAATTAAGTAAGTAGTAGTTCACGAATATTTAAATATTCTATAGGAGAAGCTAAAATTGAGAAAGGAGTGATTTGAATGAGTAGTAAGATGAGAAACACCAAAAATAATAAAATGCAGGACGGAAAATTTAAAAAGAAAAATATAAAGCATGATCCTCAAGCAGAGAGCGCTAGGGCAGTGTTTGGTGAACCTAAAGCTAAAGAATATGACCCAACAGATTTCAAAATATAGCATTAGAAATGCATTAATGTACGCTTAAGATTTATTAAGTTTTATTGATTTTATTATGTTTATATCATAAACTTATATTAGGCATATTCAAAAAATAGTAGATTAGTATGTTAACCTATTTTCAATCATACTACGCTTACAGAACCTGCCCATAGCTCTACTATGAGCAGAGCCTAGCGCCTTGTCTGATTGAAGCATATTCAAAAAATAACTAGTCAGTATGCTTATCTATTTTGTATCATACTACGCTCACAGAACTCCATGATAGTTAAACTATCATGAAAACCTGTCTTCTTGTCTGATGCAAAATATATTTCGCATCTTTAACTAGCTATTTTATTTCATATGCTTAAAATATACTAACATCTTTGATTTATTATTTCCTTTTAGATGTCTTAGATCAAAATAACAGATGATATATTTGTCATCTGTTTACTCTATTTGATAAGGGGAGAAGCTTCCATGGATATATTAAACAATGCTTTAGAAAGTATAAGACCTTCATATAAAGAAGCGGAGGAAAAAGCACGGGTAAGGTTAGATTCATTGTCCAAGCCTATAGGTAGTTTAGGGATATTAGAAGATATAGTAGCAAAAACTGCTGGAATAACAGGTGATATTTATAATGAGCTTTCTAAGAGAAGTATTATTATAATGTGCGCTGATAATGGTGTAGTAGAAGAGGGGGTAAGTACTTGTCCTCAAAAAGTAACGGAAACGGTAACTTATAATTTTACTAAAGGAATTACAGGAGTATGTGTACTTTCAGAGTTTACTAACACTGATTTAACCATAGTAGATATTGGAGTAAACTCGGATATAAAAAGTGATAAAATAATAGACAAAAAAATTTCTTATGGTACAAAGAATATGACTAAGGAACCTGCAATGACTAGAGAACAAACAATAAAAGCTATAGAAACAGGAATTGAAGTTGTGGATCAGCTAGTAAGTCAAGGTTATAATATTTTAGGTACTGGAGAAATGGGGATAGGAAATACTACAACAAGTGCAGCAGTACTAAGTGTATTATCTGGAATTGATGTGGACAAGGTTACTGGGAAAGGTTCTGGACTTACAGATGAACAGCTAAATCATAAAATAGAAGTTATTAAAAAAGCTATTGAAGTAAACAAGCCTTCTAGTAATGATGTAATAGATGTATTAAGTAAAGTAGGAGGATATGATATTGCAGGACTTTGTGGATGCTTTATTGGGGCAGCTAAAAATAGAGTTCCTATAGTTATAGATGGATTTATTGCATCTGCGGCAGCACTTTGTGCTCAAAGATTAAATCCACATGCTAGAGAATTTATGTTTCCATCTCATCTATCTGCTGAACCAGGAGCGCTATATATGATGAAGGAATTAAATTTAGAGCCTATATTAAATTTAAAAATGCGATTAGGTGAGGGCTCAGGATGTCCGTTAGCTTTTAACATAATTGATGCAGCACTATATACAATGAAACACATGGCGACCTTTGAGGAAGCTAGTATATGCAGCGATGACTATATTGATATCAGAAAGGAAATTTAAGAGGAAGATTTTTTAAGCAATTTAAAAGTTAGTAATGAATTTTAAATTAATAATAAAGAATTAACTTTTTAATGGATTTTTTTAACTAGCAATTTCTTTGCTAGTTAAAAAAATCAATTATAAATTTGAAACTAAAGAAAAAACATTTTAGTGAGGGATTAAAATATAGTTTAAATACTCAGATATAATTCAGCATAACAATTAATGAGGAGGAAATTATGAATGATATAAATTTACAACAACCTAAGATAAAAGAAACAATTCCTCAAAGAATATCAGATGTATTTATTGATTATAAATATTATTTTTTTACTGTCTTAAATCTTTTAATAAAAACAATTCTTTTTATGGCAGTAATAGATTCAGTAGGAGCATCTTCTATTAATTTAAGTAGAATGATAACTAATATACCAGTAATTCCAATGTATTTAAGTAGTATAATATTACTTTTATCAATAAGTTTGTTGTTCAATCAGAAAACACAATTTAAAATACTATTTATTTTAAATATAGTAATATCAATCATCATGATAACAGATTTATGTTTTTATAGAAGTTTTTCAAGTTATTTCAATTTATTTGTATTTCAAATGGGATCTAATACAGAAAACTTAGGAAGTTCTATTTTAGCTATATTTAGACCAATAGACATTTTATTTTTAATAGATATATTTGTAACCATTTTCTTGTTTAAAAAAAGAAAAACAATAAATTCTAATAAAAAAAGTAAAAAATTATTTTTTACAT
Organism: Clostridium sp. UBA6640; assembly: GCF_002455975.1. Lineage (GTDB taxonomy): Bacteria > Bacillota > Clostridia > Clostridiales > Clostridiaceae > Clostridium_J. Next base: position 28,757 of record NZ_DKLM01000015.1, on the reverse strand, counting down.
TAACCATATTTTCTATTTTATATTTATCCATAAACTTCTTAAATATAAATAAAAACTTCCAAAGTTTTAGTGGAGAAAAATCTTTTAGTAAAAGTATGATGCCAGATAATAAAATGTTTTATTTAGGTCCTATAGGATATCATGTATATGATTTATATAATTTTTATCTAAACGTAAAACCTTATGAATTTTCAAAGGAAAAATTGCAAGAAATAGATAATTGGTATAAAAATAACGACGAAAATTTAATAGATAATAAATATAAAGATATGTTTAAAGGAAAAAATTTATTATTTATTCAAGTTGAGTCTCTTGAAAATTTTGTTATAAATAAAGAAATAAATGGTCAAGAAATAACTCCTAATATAAATAAAATGATAAGCAATTCTTTGTATTTTGATAATTTTCATGAACAGGTATGGAATGGAAATAGTTCAGATAGTGATTTAATTATGAATACATCAGTTCATCCAGTAAGAGAAGGTTCAACATTTTTTAGATATCCTAATAATACTTATCCACATTCACTTCCAAATTTAATGGAAGGATTAGGTTATTCTTCTATTGCTATTCATCCAGATAGCGGAAATTATTGGAATTACAGAAATGCATTAGTCTCTATTGGATTTGATAAGTTTGTTTCAGCAGAGAATTTAGATACCAGTGAGAAAATAGGATTAGGTATTAGCGATAAATCTTATTTTAATCAAGCTATTAATCTTATAAAAGAACAAAGACAACCTTTTTACGGTTTTACAGTAACTTTAACTAGTCATACTCCTTTTAAGCTTCCTAAAGAATATAAAAATCTTAATCTTGATGTGGATTTTGATAAAAATGAATTAGGAGATTATTTTCAATCTGTTAATTATACCGATAGTGCTATAGGAGAGTTTATACAAAAATTAGATGAGGAAGGTATACTTGATAATACAGTGGTAGTACTTTATGGAGATCATACTGGCGTCCATAAGTATTTTCAAGATAGAATTAATCAAATTGAACCTAAAGAGCAATGGTGGTTAGATAATGAAAATAAAATACCTCTATTAATTTATAGCAAAGGATTAAAGGGTGAAACTATTTCTACTTATGGAGGACAAATAGATACGCTTCCTACAGTGGCTTATTTGATGGGGGTAGATAAAGAAAACTATAAATATGCCATGGGAAAAAATTTATTAAACACCAATAAAAATAATGTAATACTTTCTGATTTTAAAATTAAGGGAGAGATAACGGAAAGTGATATTGAACACCTCGAAAATAGTATAGAGCTCTCTGATAAGATTATAAGAGGAGATTATTTTAAGAAAATTTCCAAGTAATAAATGAAAAACTGCTAGATACACTCTAGCAGTTTTTCATTGATAAAGAATAATTTATAACATTGATTTTGATATAGTATATATGATTTCTAGATTGAATATCTGTTATTTTCTCAAGATGATTTATATGTGGATAATTTAATATTTTTTAAGGAATACTATTGTTATTGAAAATATAACAGAAGGTGAGAAAGATGAAGAATGTAAAGGGAGTTATAGCATTAATTTTAACTTTTTTTCTATTGACAATATCTACCCCTGCTTTTGGATTAACAGAAGGTAACGATAGTACGTCAAATGAAAAGAAAGTTGTTTATTTAACTTTTGATGATGGTCCTTGCGAAGTCACATTAGAAGTATTAAAAGTTTTAAAAGAGGAAAATATAAAAGGTACTTTTTTTATTATTGGTAAAATGGCTATGGAGAACCCTGAAATATTAAAACAAGTTCAAGATGAGGGACATGGAATATGCCTACACAGCAATTCTCATTTAGATAAAAATTATAGTTCCAAGGAAGCATATTTTCAAGACTATGAAAAATGCTATGTAGCCATAAATGATATTACTAAAGAAGAACCTAGTATTTATATGAGGATGCCAGGCGGGTCATGCACTAGAGTACCTAATAAAGAGGTATTAAAAGATATAAGAGGTGAACTAGTTAGTAGAGGATTATATTATGTAGATTGGAATGTGTCTTTAGAAGATGCTATAGGAGTTAATATTCCTGTAGAAAAATTGATAAAAAATTTTACAATGGAAATGAATAAGAAAAATTTAGATAAATCTACACTAATGATATTAATGCATGATGGAAACAGCAATAAAACTACTCCTGCTGCCTTAAAATATGTAATTAAAGCATTAAAAGAACAAGGATATGAATTTAAGGCTTTAAATGATATTTCTCAAGAAGATCACGATAGGCTTTTAGAAAAGAAAATTATGAATAGACATAATGAGAGTCCTACTTGCGATTCTTTTTGAATTAATTTTTAGACTCAGGGAGTTGTGATATAAAAAACCATGGTATAAGCCATGGTTTTTTTAGTATAATATAGTATCAAAAATCAAAATGATAAGAAAGAATGAGATTAAATGATTAGAGTCTTACTATGAAAAACTTGGCAGAATTTATTTTAAAAAACTGTTATATGTGATATAGTATATAACAAAAAGATGCATATGTATTATTTATAGGGATATAATATGAAAACTTAATATATACTCTGGAAAATAAATTTTCTATAAAAGCAGTTTAAT
>NZ_DKLM01000015.1:6259-26072 GCF_002455975.1 Clostridium sp. UBA6640 | reverse complement strand
ATTTTTATTAAGGAACCCTATAAGTTTAGCCTTTAATAAAAAGTACATGCATCTATCATAGAAACAATTAATAAATTAATATTGACAAAAGAAATGTATAAAGGTTCAAATTTACCTTTGCTAGGGAGATGATTTTATGGTAAGTAATAGTTCTATGTTTTTTATGATTTTAACTTTTTTAGTAAGTACTATATTGCCTATTTTATTAGTTATATTTTTTTATAAGAAAGAAAAAATTTCTTTAAAAGTAGTGTTTATTGGTGCTATAGCCTTCGTTATAGCTACTCAAGTTTTGGAAGCACCAATTCATAAAATGGTTTTAATAAATAATAAAACCACAGCAGAACTTTTTAAAAATCCTTGGCTTTATATGTTATATGGTGGTCTTATGGCAGGGATATTTGAAGAGGTTAGTAGATATTTAATGTTTAAATTTATTTTAAAAGGCAATAGACAGTGGAAAGATGGTCTTGCCTATGGCATTGGTCATGGGGGCATAGAGGCAATGTTAATAGTAGGAATGACTTTTTTAAATAATATTATAATGGCACTTCAAATAAATAGTGGAAGCTTTGAAAAACTATTGCAAGTAGAAGGAGCACCACTAGAAGCGTTAAAGGCAGTATATATACAAATGGTAAGCTCACCAAGTTACATATGGGGAATAGCTTCAATTGAGAGGATTTGCACAATAATAATTCAAATTGCCTTATCATTGATAGTCCTTTATGCTATAAAAGAAAGAAAAAATATTTATCTATTATTAGCTATATTGATACATGCAGCAATAGATTTTCCAGCAGCACTTCATCAAGCAGGAGTAATAAAAAGTATTGCTATAATTGAGGAATTTTTAATTATAGTAGCAGTTATAGCTTTAGCATTTATAGTAAAGAGCAAAAAGTTATTTAGTGATAAGAAAATCAATTCCAATTTAGAAGCTAACAAATATTAAAAGCTTAGGACTTAAGTCCTAAGCTTTTATATCTTGTAAGTTTTAAAATTGTAAATTATTAATTTAAATTCTAAAATTAATCTCTACTTCTAATATCTATAGAACCCATGCTGCTATTTGCAATAATTCTATTATTACTATTATTGATACTTCCATCTATTTCAGAACCTTTATGAATAGACATATTTAAAGGAAAATCACAGCTAACAGATCCCATGCTAGTTTTTGCTGAAAGGGAAAACTCAGATTTTTTAGGAAGAGTTAGATTTATAGAACCCATAGATGCTTCTAAGTCTACATTATTATCATTAAATTCATCATAGTCTATATTTATTTCTCCCATGCTAATTTCAGCTTTTAAATTTCCTCTAAAATTTTTTATATTAGCTGAACCCATAGAAAGTTCAATTTCACTTTCTTTAGTATATATCTTATCTCCAGTTAAGTCTCCCATGCTATTATCATATTCAAAGTAGTTGCAATTAATATTATTTATAAGGGATTTACCCAGAGATAGAGAGCATTTTAAATTATCTAAATCTAAGTTGTCTAAATTCATATCTCCTAATTTAGTATCTAAAGAGAGGCTTTTATTATAATTTTTAGGAATATAAATTTCTAAAGATATTCTACTATTTCCTAAATTTTTAAGACTTGATTTATACTGAATTTCTATTTTTGCTTCTGTGCCATAGGAATTGACATTTAAAGTTGGAACTGAATTTTTAAAAAAATTTTCGTTGTAACTAAAAATTAACTTTACATCTTTTCTATCCTCTGAGGTAATCTTTATGCTTCCTAAAGCAGCATCAATATCAATATTATTTATGTCATCTATTGATAAGATTTTTTCTGTTCTAAATTGAACTCCAGTACCAATATTACTATTATTTATTATAACATTTTTATTTGAGCTAAATAAAGATATTATGCCACTTAGGAAAAAACAGAGAAACATCACTCCTAGTAAAACATAAATAATTTTTTTTGTCTTAGAATTATTGACCATAATCTTCCTCCTAAATAAAGAATATTAAATTTTATATCCATATTGTTCTTATATTGTATCATAATTTTACTCACATATTATGTGAGTAAAATAATTGATAGTATGGAATATTTGATAAAAATGCTACATAATATAATTTTATAATCCAGAATATGACTTTAACATAACAAAAGCAATTAGAAGAAAAGAATTTATTATTTAGATATTCTAAATTTTTTCATATAGATATTAAATTAATTGCAATATTGTGAGGGGGATATTTATGAGAGCGTTGTTAGTTTTAGATGTGCAAAAATACATATTAGGTCAGAAAGACTTTTGGGAAGAAAAAGATAAAATAAAAAAATTAATTCATATATTTAGAGAAAAGGGTGAAATAGTTATATTTACAAGACATATAGAGAATATAAAAGAAAGCCCTTTTAATAAGAATAACAATTCTTCAGAAATCCATGAAGAATTTGATAATTTATATGATTATATAATTGAAAAAACAACTCAGAGTGCTTTTTATAAAACTAATCTAGAAAGAGTATTAAAGGCAGAGAATATAGATGAAGTAATTGTTACAGGATTTAATACAGAATATTGTTGTATGTTTACCTCTATTGCTGCTTTTGATAGAGGATATAATGTAACTTTTATACAGGATGCTAGTGGAACAGTAAGCAATGGAGGAATATGTGGTACTAAAGACATAGATATAAAGGATTTTGTAGGTTCTATAATAAGTCTATCTAATACTATTAAAGTTGTGAATTATGATGAATTTTTAAATAAATAGAAATAACGTATACTTTTTCTAATAGTATTATTGTGAATTTATTTAAGTCATTGATGGATAATGTTGTAAAATGCATTCAGAGATAACTAGTAGTCTTACTAGTTATTTTTGAATATGGATATGTTGTTTTCTAATTATTTGATGATATAATATTAATATACAGATATTTGAAAATATTTTAAATATTATATATATTTAAAATATTTAGATGTATTAATTTATCAAGGGGGCAAAAGAGAGGGTGCTATGGGGAAAGAAAAAGTGATTGTTGTGGCAGATATTCATGCCAATATACATGCCTTAAATGTTTTCTTAGATTATTTAAACAATGAAAATGAAGATGTAAAGTATATTCTAAATTTAGGAGACTTTATTCAAGAAGGTCCTAACCCGACAGAGGTTTTTGATGTTGTTATGAATGATAAAAGATTTGTAAATATCTTAGGGAATAATGAACATATATTGATAAATAGAAATTTTGAAAATTTTCCAGAGGGAGAAATCGAGCATCAAAATTGGAACATTGAGCTTCTAGGGGAAGAGAGAATTTGTAGATTGAAAACTTTACCAACAGAAAGAATTATTAATATTTGCGGTAAGAAGATACTTATGGTACATTCTAGAATAGATAGCATGACTGACCTACCTTTACTATACAAGGAGGTTACTTTAGATAAGTACACAGAAGATTATGGAGAGATTTGTGATTATGTGCTAATTGGACATACTCATTGCCAAAGTTTAGTTAAACATTGGAGTGGTAAACCAATAATAAATCCTGGTTCAATAGGATGTTCTAGAGATGGTCTTGTGAACTTTGCAATCCTAGAATTTGATGGAAAAGTTGTGGATATCAATTTTAAAACTATAAATTATGATTTAGATGCTGTAGTTATGGATTTTTTTAAATATAATGTTCCAGATAAGGAACATATTCTAAAGTTTATATATGGAATGAATTAAGGTTTTAATTGGAGAACCTATTCCTAATATAGTGAAAGAATTGAACTTACTTTAAAAATAAATTAATTTATTTATAACTTACTATTATGTAAGTTATTTTTATCTTATAGCGAGTAAAATAGAATAATTTAAAACTATATAGGGATACAATGTGAAAATTTAAGGTATACTCTGGAAAATAGGTTTTCTATAAAAATAACTTAAATCCTTNNCTAAAGGTGAATTTCTTAAAATAAAATTTATGTTAATAAAACTCCAAAGGTTTTGACCGTGGAGTTTTAACCGCAATTATTCATCTTTAATTCTTAATTTTTAATCCATAAATGAGAATTTTTATTGTAGGAATTAAAATCATGAAGAAATCCTATAACTATAAGTGACCTTCAAAGCTAACTTATCTTAAAGGAAAATAATAAAATTAGTAGAATATATAACTATACGCAAAATATGGAGGAAAACAATTATGAAAGTATTTGCTAGTCCAAAGGATTATTTAATTCCGATAATCAAGGATTTAGGCGGAAAATTTCAAAATGATTTTTATTTAAGATTAATTGCTATAGAAAATGATTTTAATGAAAATATTGTTTTAAATTCAATTTCTTTTAATTTGCTTAATAATAAAGGAGAAGTATTAAAAGAGATAAGTTATAGGGGAAACACTCTTGAAAATAGAGCAAAGGATAGTATTAAAGAATTAAATATTTATAGAGAAAATATAATTTATGAGTGTTTAGGGTTAGAAAAATTTTGGAATAATGATAGCTTAAGTGCAAGCCTAACAATAGAAGCAAATAAGCAGTTTGTAATTATGGCAGAATATTTTAATTTAATTACCTATGATGAAATTGAAAAAGTGGAAATAGTTATAAATTATAATATAAATAATGAAAGTATGAACTATATCCATAGTCTTCCACTTAAAGCTTATGAAGTAAAAAATTCTTATGTTTTTCCGGTAAAGGGAACCTGGATAGCTACAGATATCTATTCTTCTATTGATAGCCATAGATGGTGTTATAATTCAGAATTTGCTTTTGATTTAGGCCAACTTAATGAGGATTTTATGCTTATAACTAAAAAGGAAATGGAAAATGAAGAATATGTCCATTATGGAAAAGAAATAGTGGCTATTGGAGATGGAACAGTAATAGAGGCTTATAATGATTTTCCAGAGTATTCATTAGGATATAAGAATAAATTAGAAAGAAGTCATTATGATAATCTTGAAAAGATTCATGGACCTGTTCCACGTTCTGCAGGGAATTATGTTATTATAGAACATGCAAATAGTGAATACTCTTTTTACTGTCATATTATACCAAATAGTGTTCAAGTAAAGAAAGGCCAAAAAGTTAAAGCAGGAGAAGTACTAGGTAAATTAGGTAGTAGTGGAAATTCAAATTGTCCTCATCTTCATTTTCATTTAATGGATGGACATAATAAGCTTACAGCAAGGGGATTACCTTGTAATTTTATAAATATAAAAGATATAACAAATGAAGAAATAAACTTTATTGATGAAGATTCTATGATAATAAAAACACTTTAATTTAGTATACTGTATAGGAGAAAAGCATGATAAAAGACGAGTTAAGGCAATGGGGTTTAGCTGCCATTGTAGGTATTATTTTAGCATTAGGTATAAATTATTTTTTATTCTTTATCTGTAAAATACCTTCTGCTTCCATGGAACCAACCATAATGACAGGAGATCGACTTATTGCTACAAGGATCTATAATAAAGATAAAATAAAAAATGGAGAAATTGTGGTATTTCATTCTGAAGAAGAGAACGAATTGCTAATAAAAAGAGTAATTGGTATAGGTGGAGATAAAATTAAAATTCAAGATAATGGTGAGGTTTTTGTTAATGATAAAAAATTAGAAGAAAACTATGTTTTAAACAATGAAGAAGTAGGAGGAGAATACACAGTTCCTAAAGATCATTTCTTCTTTCTAGGAGATAACAGAGCAAGATCTTTCGATAGTCGAAAATGGAACAATCCATATATTCATAAAAAAGATATTAAAGGAAAAGCAAGAATTATAATTTATCCTTTTAATAGAATTGAAATTATGTAGTATTAGTATAAATTACTTTTTATAATATAAGGTTTATAGTTAAATTAGAAATTTTTACAGTTATGCATTGAATAAATATTAATTAAGTCTACAATCTTTATTGTAGGCTCTTTTTCTTTTATATATTTTTTTGTATAATTAATAGAGAGAATTATTTAATAATGATTATTAGATAAGGGGTGAGAAAAATTACAGAAGAACAAATTATTGCTATGCTTGAAAGAGATCCAATTTTAATAAGGAATATTTCAATTCCTACAGAAGAAATGAAATTTACGGCACTTAGAAAAAACGGAACAGTAATAAGATATTTAAAAAATTCTACAGAAGAGATGAAAAAGATAGCATTAAGAAGCAATATATGGGCAATAGAATTTATTGATGACCCTAGTGAAGAAATGTGCATATATGTAGTTAAAGAAGCTTGGAATACTTTAAAGTTTATAAAAAATCCTACTGAGGATTTGATTAAGCTAGGTATAGATCAAAAAGGATGGGCGATACAATATATAAAAAATCCAAGTGAAGAATTGCAACTTATGGCTGTAGAAAAGGATTTTGATTCTATAAAATATATAAAAAATCCAACTGAAAAAGTAAAACTTGCAGCAGTAGCTTTAAATTATAATGCTTTAAGATTTATTGACAATCCTTCTACAGAGGTTGAACTTACAGCAGTTAAACAAAATGAAGCAGCCTTAAATTTTATAGAAAATATAGATGAAGAGAAAAAACTGTTATTTTTAAATGAAAATGTACTTGTAATGAAGTACTTTAAGGATAGCATTCCTATTAAAAAGGTGGAAAAAGTATTTATAGATAAATTTAGTGATGAAAATATAGATGAAAAATATGTAATAGATTTCTTAAATTGCAGTAGTATAGAAAAAAATAATAATAATATATCTATGGATAAAGTTATTTTTATATACAAATATGGAAGTAAAAAATCAAAAAGAATTGTAGTAGATCAAAAGCTAAGTTATTAAGGGGGAAACTATGAATTTTGTAGATACACTATTAAGTGCTGAGCTGGTTATTAAAACTAATTCAGTGCCTTTAATTATTGGAGAAAGCGGCATAGGTAAGACCGCTCTTGCCAAAAGTCTTGCTGAGAGGAATAATTACTATTTAATTGTTATAGATGGTAATCTTTTAAAAGAGGGAGAGATAGGTGGTCTTCCTACGATAGAGGACTATATAGAATTTAATAAAGAAGGGTTGGAAATCAAAAAGAGAAGAACAGTATATGCTATTCACACAAAACTTCAAGAAATTGATAATACTACTATTAGTGGTAGAGAAGTACTATTATTTATAGATGAAATTAATCGATGTGAACATACAGTACAACAAGAATTGATGAATTTAATACTAAATAGAGAGATAAATGGTTACAGTTTATCTGATAATGTTAGTATATTAGCAGCCATGAATCCTTCAAATAAATATAATAGTTTTGAGGATACTGATTATCAAGTAGTAGATATGGACCCTGCACAAGAAAATAGATTTGTATGGTTAGAGATGGAGAGCAACGTTAAAAGTTGGCTTCAATGGGCGATTGAGAGTAATTTAAATAATAAAGTGATAGAATTTATTTCAACTTTTCCAGAGTATTTACATACTTCAGCTTTAGAAGAAACTGTTAAGGCTACACCTAGAAGCTGGGAGAGAGTTTCAAAGAGTTATAATCACTATAAAAATAATGAAGAAAATATACCATCAAGGATATTTTTTAATGTTTTAAAAGGAAATGTAGGTACTAAAATTGCACAAGAATTTATTAGTTTTATTGAAAGTGGCAATGAACCCTTAATAAGCTATGAAGAAATATTTGAAAATGAGGGTTTTTCACAGGAATTAAAAGATAAAGTGAAAAATGAAAGTCATTCTAGACTTTATTTAACCTCAAAGAATGTGCTATTTTATCTAGAAAATAAAGCTGATAAGGAAAGGGAAATAAAAATATTTTCGGATTTTCTTCAACTATATCCTGTAGATTTAAAAGTAGGAATAATGCAAGAAATAAAAGAAAATCATAAGAACTTATATTCTAAGTTTTTATATAATGATGATTTTGTTGAAGGATATTTTAAGGCTTATAGTGAGGTGAAAAATTAAGGGGTGTTTTATGGATAACAAATTTGAGAGTTTAAGAAAACAGCTCTATGAGGAAATAAGTGGATTAAAGAAAAGTGATGATTTAAAAGAAAATTTTAATGATAGATTTTTTCAAATTATAGATATGGTAAACTTTTCATTGATGGAAGACAGCGATAATTTCTATGGACATTTTCTTCTTCATATGAAGAGAAATATCAATTTAGAAATAGCTACACCTACTGGAATAACAGCAAACATTTCAGATTTTACTATACATTTTAACCCATTGCTCTTTATTCAATGTAGCTTAGAACAGATGCAAGGGCAAATTAAGCATGAAATTCACCATATTTTATCCTTACATCTAAATAGGGCAAAAGACTTAAAGAAAAAATATAGTACATTAGCTTTAAATATAGCCATGGATTTAGCAGTTAATCAATATATAGATAATCTACCACCATATTCTATTACTATAGATTGGGTTAATTTAAAGTATGGAGTTAAATTAGAACCTTTTAGCACTATGGAATATTATGCAGATAAAATACAAGAAGCATTGAATCTTTTAGATGAAGATAGCGATTCTGATGAAGATGATACCAAGGTAAATGATGAAATTGCTGATGAATATAATCCAGAAACAACCCATGATATATGGGAATTTTCAGAGCAAATAGATGAAAAACTTTTAAAAGAACTTACTAAAAAATATGTTGATAAAGCACGTAAAGGTGATCTACCTGTATTTATAGATACTATGATTAAAGATTTAAATGGGAAAACAGCAGAAATTCCTTGGAATATATACTTAAAAAAGCTTATGGGGAACGTACCTAGTGGATATAAAAAAACTATAACTAGAAGGAATAGAAGGCAACCAGAAAGATATGATTTAAGAGGAAGGTTATCTAAACAAATTGCTAAGATTACCATAGCAATTGACATAAGTGGAAGTGTTAGTGATGAAGAAATAGAACAGGCATTTATAGAGATTTTTTCTATTGTAAGAAATTATAATCATAAAATAACAATAGTTGAATGTGATAGTGAGATAAGAAGGGTCTATACTATAAAATCTATTAAAGACTTAAAGAAAAAAGTTGATACAAAAGGTGGCACAAAATTTTCTCCAGTTTTTGATTTTGTTAATAAAAATAAAAGCAATATACTTATATATTTTACTGATGGTGAAGGTGAAGATAGACTTGAAGTTACTCCTAAAGGATATAAAACTATCTGGATTATCAGTGGAAGAGGAAATAAGCTATCCTTAACAAAGCCTTTTGGCACTCTGAAAAAATTAAAAAGAATTGAAGTTGTAGATAATATAGATATGTATGATGTAAGAACTGATGGCTGGTCCATGAATAGTCAACAGCCAGTTGAAGAATAGGTTATTCAATGCACAATGCACAATTCACAATTATGGATATTTCTCAGTATTAACTTCCACCCCTGGGGTTTATAATAAAATTGTATATTTTAAACAAAATTAAAGTAGCTACAAAATTTAATTTTGAGACTATTTTCTATTTAAACCCCTGGGGTGCAGTATGATATGGAACTGTATCTGCAACATTTAAACAATTATATAGCTTATCTCCACAGTATTAGTTTAAATTCATTAATTTTTGCTTCAAACTATACTGCACCTCAGGGNNCAGGGGAACCCTAAAGGGTTTCACTACTGTTCCCCAGAGGTGGATTAGCTAGCAATTGTATTGCTAGTCAAAAAAATCCGTTCAAAGAAATCATTTTGACTAAAAATAATTTCATCCATAATTGTGAATTATTTTAAGTTGTGAATTATTTAAAATTCAATCCCTGCCATTTTAAGCAGATATAATGCGTTTTTAGTTTTACTTACACCTTCTCGTAGCTTATAGTCAAAATTAATACTGTTATCAACGTAGTATTCTCTAAAATTATAATTTTTAATTTTAGAGTTTTCCATAGCAAGATCACAAAGCTCTAGATCATGAGTGGATACCATTCCTAAAGTGTTTCTCTTGCTTAGTTGATTTATTAAAACTTTAGCACCTATATGCCTATCTGTAGAGTTGGTACCTTTAAATATTTCATCTAATAAAAAGAAGATAGGAGTATTATCATTTGAAGCTTCAATTAAAGACTTCACTCTAAGAATTTCTGCATAAAAAGAAGAAATACTTTCTTCAAGATTATCCACGATTCTCATGCAGGTGTAAATCTTCATTTTGCTACATTTAAAGCTAGAAGCAGCTACCTTAGTTCCACTATATGAAAGCACCATATTAAGTCCTATAGTTCTAAGTAAAGTACTTTTTCCAGACATATTAGAACCAGTAATTAATGCTATAGAATTAATATTGTTTAAAGAGAAACTATTAGATACTGAACTTTCTCCTAATAGGGGATGATGAGCTCCTTTTGTTTCTAATACAAGATTATTTTTTTCAAAGGTTGGCAAAGTATAATTCGGATTATCATGATTTATTAACGCTAAGCTACAAAGTGCTTCAATTTCTCCAACAACCTCTACATATTTTTGAATGTTCTTTCCATAAGATTTTTTCCAATTTTCAAGACCTAATATAGCTCTATAATCCATTAAAAATAAGATGTTTAATGGGAAATAAAAAAAGTTCTTTTTATCTTGAATAAGAGAAATTATTTTAGAAAGTTCTTTTATTTGATGATTTACTTTTTTATTTCCATTACCCTTTAACTCTTGTTGAAGTTTTATTAGATAACTGCTTTTAAAATGTTTGTTTTCAAATTGCTCTATCATTGAGCCATAGGCATATATATCTTCTTTATATTTAAAAATTTCTCCTAGAAGAATTTCTCTATTTTTTACATCTACTATTAAAAGAATGATCTGAAATCCTATTAAGATTTTTCCTATATTAAAAGATAAACTAGGGATAAACCAAGGTAGTATTAAAAATATTATTGTTATTAAAGGAAAGATTTTAATAGCTATAGAAACTATAGGTTTTAAATAAATTTTATTATATAAACTTCCCCAAGCTATAAGCTCAGAAGGATCCTTAAATTCATCTTTAATTTTTTCGCCTTCACTAATAAACCTTTGCATAAAGCTTAAATTAGAGGCAAATTCTTCTATAGCAACTTGCCTTTCATATATTTCCTCAATAGAAAAATCTACTTCTCCACAAAGAACTGCTTTTAATTTACGCCTTCCTAAAAAGCTATTACAGCAGTTTATCATTTGAAAAAGCGAGCCTTTACCTAGAATATCTAGATCCATAGCATAGTTATGATTTTTTATCATTAAATCTTCCCCAGTATCGGGAAAGGTTTTCCATTTGCCCGAAACTCTATCAATAGATCTTTTATTTAGATTTTTAATAGTCATTATAAGAGTTTTTTTCATTTCAAGATTTTTATGTATATTTCCCAAAAGGAAAAATGCTATTAAAAAAGCAATAAAAGTTAAGGAAGATAAGGAATAAATTCCTTTTTTGTATAAAAGAAAAAATACTAAAAATGATACTATAACCAGTATAAGTCTCAACTTACTAATGAAATTCATTAATTTATATTGACGTTTTTCAAGACGTTCAAAGGCTGCTACTCTTCTTTCATATTTTTTTACAAGGTTTTTCATCACGCACCTCCTGTATCTATATATTACCATTATTTTTTAAATATACAACTTTAATTAATGAAGAATTGAAAATGGACAATTGACAATTGTGGTGGAAATTATTTTTGAGTAAAATAATTTCTTTAATGGATTTTTAGTGAGCAATGCAATTGCTAGTTTTCCACCTCTGGGGAANNATTTTGCATTGTGAATTGAATACTTTCTAGCATTTAATAAATGAGCAATTAAGTGGGAAGAGTAATAATAAGGAACTAAGTCATTAAAAAAATATAAGTATAAAAGCTTATAAAGTTGACACTTAGTACAAATAAATATTAAAATATAACACTGTAGAAGATTTTAATAATTCATAATCGAGAATTAAGGATTTAAAGTTAAATAGAAATTCAACTATAGTAAATTAAATTTAAACTTTTTATTAAGATAAGAAGTATGTAGAATTATATATTCTTAGCAATTAATTATTAATTGTATAGGTTATGGATTAAAATAAAGGTGGATGAAAAATGGTTAGGACAATTGATTATAAGGAACTTCGAGGAGATTATGTTTTAGTTGATGTGAGAAGCCCAGGGGAATATAAGGAAGCAACAATACCTGGAGCAGTAAATATTCCATTATTTAATGATGAAGAAAGAGCTTTAATAGGCACTATCTATACTAGAGAAAGTACAGAAAAAGCTAAAAGATTAGGAGTAGATGTAGTATCTAAAAATCTACCTAAAATTTATGAACAAGTAATAGATTTAGAGAAAAAATATAAGAAAGTTGTTATGTTTTGTGCAAGAGGAGGTATGAGAAGTGCCTCTATAGCAGAGTTACTTGGCACCTTAGGTGTAAAAATTGAAAGAATTAAAAATGGATATAAGGGATATAGAGCAGCAATAAATGAAGAACTTCCAAAATTAAATGAAGAAGTTACTTATGTAGTGCTTCATGGGAATACAGGAGTAGGTAAAACTGAAATTCTTAAAAGGCTTATGGAAAATGATTGTGATGTATTAGACTTAGAAGGATTTGCTAATCATAGAGGGTCTATCTTGGGCTCTGTTGGACTGGGAGAAACTCGTTCTCAAAAGTACTTTGAATCTTTAATTTATGAAGAACTTAAAAATAGAAAGAGCAATTATGTTTTTATTGAAGCTGAAAGCAGAAGAATAGGAAGAATTTTAATACCAGAATATATCCATAATAAAATGAAAGAAGGCATACATGTTTTTGTTGATGCAGATTTAGATTTTAGAAGTAATTTAATTATTGATGAATATACTAAAGGAAAAAATTGTAATGAAGAGCTTTGTGATGCTATAATGAAGATTAGAAAGCATATTAGTGTGGCTGATTTGGAACAATATTGTGAAAGAATAAGAAATAATGATTATATAGACGTAGTAAAGGAACTTATGGTAAGATATTATGATCCGCTTTATATGCATAGTTCTAATCAATATAAATATGATTTAAAAATAATCGTAGAAAGTATAGAAGCTTCTGCAAAGCAATTAGAAGACTTTATTGATAACTATAAAAATGATGTGAATTAGCAAAAAGCAGAACATTTGTTTCTGTTTTTTGCTTTTTTATCTTTACTATAAATAAGTAAAGTTATAAAATAACATTTGTAACCAAAAACAAACTTAGTATGGAGGTAAGAATGATTTTAGAAAATAAAGATATTAACAGTTATGAAGTTACGGATTTAACTTCTTTAGAAAAACTAGAACCTGTTAGAGTTAGGCCAGGGATGTATATTGGATCAACAGGAACAAAAGGACTTCATCATTGTATTTGGGAAATCTTTGATAATGCCATAGACGAAATTGCTAATGGTTATGGAGATAGTGCAGAATTGGTTTTAAATAGTGATAAAAGTGTAACTATTATAGATAATGGTAGGGGAATTCCTACAGGAATACATCCTATAAAGAAGAAGTCCGGTGTAGAAATGGTATATACAGAACTTCATACAGGAGGAAAGTTTAATAATTCTAACTATAAGACTTCAGGGGGACTTCATGGTGTTGGTGCAGCGGTAGTAAATGCGCTTTCATCTTGGCTTGAGGTTGAAGTTAAACAAAAGGGACAAATTTTTCGTCAGCGTTTTGAATATGCTTATGATAAAGAGCTTAAGAAGAAAATGCCTGGGACTCCAGTTACTAAGCTTGAAGCTGTAGGTAAGACTAAAGAAACAGGAACTAAAATAACCTTTATGGCTGATAGTGAAATTTTTGGAAATATAGATTATAAATTTGATCTTATTGATGAAAGACTTCAGGAATTAGCTTTTCAAAATAAAGGGATAACTTTAATTTTAAAAGATAATAGAAAAAGTGAACCTATAGAGAAAACGTACCATTCTGAAAGAGGATTATTAGACTTTATAGATTATTTAAATGAGAGTAAAACAATACTTCATAAGGACCCTATTTTATTTAATGGTGAAAGAGAAGTTAATGGAGTTAATTTGGATGGTGAAGTTTGTATCCAATTTACAGATTCCACTACAGAGCATATAGCTAGTTATGTAAATAATATTCCTACTACAGAAGCAGGAACTCATGAAACTGGTTTTAAGACTGGAATGACTAGAGCCTTTAAAGAGTGGAGCAGAAAGCTTAACCTAATTAAAGAAAAAGATAAAGAATTTGAAGGTGATGACTTAAGAGAAGGGATGACAGCAATTGTAAAAATAAAGGTTAGTAACCCTATATTTGAAGGTCAAACTAAAACAAAGTTAGGAAATGCAGAGGCTTATTCTATGATGAATGAGCTATGTTATCAAAAGATTGGTGAATGGATAGAAGATAATAAAGAAACAGCTACTATTATTATAAATAATGCTATTTCTGCTGCACAACGTAGAGAGAAGATTAAAAAAATAAATGAAGCTGAAAAAAAGAAAATAGGAAATGGTACATCGCCATTAGCAGGAAAGATAGCAGTATGCACGCTTAAAAATTCTCAGTTCACAGAGTTTATAGTAGTTGAGGGAGATTCAGCTGGTGGTAGTGCAAAACAAGCTAGAGATAGAAGATTTCAATCAATTATGCCTTCAAAAGGTAAAATAATGAATACAGAAAAACAAAAGTTAGAAAATGTATTGGCTAGTGAAGAGCTTAAAATTTTTAATACAGCTGTTGGAACGGGAGTTTTAGATAATTATAAAGAAGAAGATTTAAAATATGATAAAATAATTATTTTAAGTGATGCTGATGTAGATGGATATCATATACGTACATTATGGATGACTTATATTTATAGGTATATGAGACCATTAATTCAAAATGGCCATTTATATATAGCACTTCCTCCATTATATAAAGTTTATAAAAATAGTAAAAATGGTGAGATTTCTGAATATGCTTATAGTGATGAAGAATTACAAAAGGTAAAAAGGGAAATTGGAAAAGGTGCATTAATTCAACGATATAAAGGTCTTGGAGAAATGAATGCTGAACAATTATGGCAAACTACCTTAAATCCAGAAACTAGAACTCTTCAACGAGTGACTATTGAGGATGCATCGAAGGCTGAAAAAATGATTTCACTTTTAATGGGAGATATAGTGGAACCAAGGAAAAATTATATGTATAAATACGCAGAATTTTAGGAGGTGTTAAATCATGGCGAAGAAAAATAATCAGATTCCAATAGATAACAATATTATTAATACACCATTACATGAGGCGATGCCTGACAACTATCTTCCTTATGCAGTAGAAGTTTCAAAAGATAGAGCTCTACCAGATGTAAGAGATGGTCTAAAGCCTGTTCATAGGAGAATACTCTATGGTGCATATATGCTTAAAGCTTTTCCAGATAAGCCTTATTATAAATCTGCAAGAATAGTAGGGGATATACTAGGTAAATATCACCCACATGGTGATACATCTGTATATGATGCAATGGTAATTTTAGCTCAGGATTTCTCTACAAGAATGCCACTTATTGATGGTCATGGAAACTGGGGAAGTATTGATGGAGATAGCGCTGCTGCTATGCGTTATACAGAAGCTAGACTTTCAAAGATTTCCATGGAACTTTTAAAAGATATAGATAAAAATGTAGTAGATATGGTGGACAATTATTCTGATACCGAAAAAGAGCCATCTGTATTACCAGGAAGATATCCAAATCTTTTAGTAAATGGAGCCTTTGGTATAGCAGTAGGTCTTGCTACCAATATACCACCTCATAACTTGGGTGAGGTAATTGATGCTTCATTAGCTTATGCAGATAATAATGACATAACTACAAAAGAATTAATGTCATATATTCAAGGGCCAGATTTACCTACAGGTGGAACACTAATAGGAAAAAATGCCATTTTAGCTGCTTATGAAACAGGAGAAGGAAAGGTGACTCTAAGGGCAAAGACTCATATTGAAACCTTAGAAAATGGCCGATTAGGGATTGTAATAACAGAGTTCCCCTATAGAAAGAACAAGGCGAAATTACTTCAGTCCATATCTGATATGACTGGAGATAAGAAACATTCTAAAGCATTAGAAGGAATTTCTGATATTAGAGATGAATCGGACAGAGAAGGAATAAGAGCTGTTATAGAATTTAAGAAAAGTGCTACTAATGAAAGTGTAAATAAAGTTTTAAAATATTTATTTAAAAAAACAGAACTTCAATCTAATCTTTCCTTCAATATGGTAGCATTAGCAAATGGAAAACCAGAAACCTTAGGATTAAAGGAATTAATACGTCATTATGTTGAACATCAAAAGGATGTAGTAACTAGAAGAACGAAAAAAGAGCTTGAAATTGCAGAAAAAAGATTTCATATAGTTGAAGGTTTTATAAAAGCTATTGATATTATGGATGAGATTATAAAAACTATAAGAGCATCTAAGTCTAAAAAGGATGCTGCTATAAATCTAATATCTAATTTTGCGTTTACTGAGCTTCAAGCAGAAGCTATATTAGAAATGATGTTATATAGACTGACTGGACTTGAAATAAAAACTTTTGAAAAGGAATATAAAGAACTTGAAGTTCTTATGAGAAAATTAAGAAAAATTTTAGAAAATGAAAAAGAACTTATAAAAGTTATAAAAAAAGAACTTTTAGAAATAAAAGATAAATATGATGATAAAAGAAGAACAGAAATTATTGAAAATGACGATGAAGCTAAAATTGAATTAGAAGAATTAATAATAGAAGAGGATATAGTTATAACTGTTTCTAATGAAGGCTTTATAAAGAGAACGCCACTAAAGTCATTTAATAGAACTTCTCAGGATGTAGAAGATATAGATCATCGAGAAGGGGATTATAATAGATTTTTACTTCAAAGTAATACAAAAGATACTTTAATTATCTTTACTTCAGCGGGAAACATGTATCAGTTAAAGGGAATTTCCATCCCAGAAGTTAAATGGAAAGAACGAGGAGAAAAGATAGAAAGTTTAATAAAAAGCTTAGATTTATCTAAAGAAGCTATTATAGCAGCTTTTGTTATAGAGAGTTTTGAATATCCAAGAAATTTATTATTATTTACATCTAGTGGTATGTTAAAGAAAACTGAGCTTTCTAAATTTAACACTAATTATACAAAGCTTTCTGCATTAAAATTAAGAGAAGGAGAAAAGCTTGTAGATGTAAAAATAGTTAATAAAGATAGAGAAGAGTGCTTTATAAGAGTTAATACAAAAAATGACTTGTGCTTTAATGTAGAAGAACCGATTATTGAAGAAAGTGATAGAAGTATACTGGGAAAACAACTTTTTAATTTACCTAATGGTGATGAAGTTATATCTATAGAATACACTGATGAATATGAATTTAGGGAGTTTTTCTTAAGTATAAATCCTAAGGGATTTATAAGAACAAGTAGTAGAAAATCTAACGATAAACTTATAACCTTAACTAATAGCAATGAAGAAGTTCTTTTATTTACAGAAAGAGGAAAGGTGCATAAGCTAAAAGGGTACATCCTTCAGAATGTAGATAAAAAAGGAATGAGTCTAGTTGAGCTGCTTCAAGATTATGATAAAGAAGATAAGATTATTAGTATAGTTTCTTTAAATAAATATGAAGATGAAAAAAGTTTTTACTTTATCACTAAAAAAGGATTAATTAAAAGAACCTTATGTAGCGAGTTTGAAGGAGATTATATCATAACTACTGGATATAAATTAAAAACTGAGGATGATAGAGTAATTTCTGTATCCTTAGAGAATAGTGATAATTCAGCACTAATTGTTACTGAAAAGGCTATGTGTATTAAATTTAATATCTCTACTATAAATACCATGGGTAAAAATGCTAGTGGAGTCACCGCTATTAGCTTAAAAGATGATGATAGTGTTATCTTTGGAGATATAATTTATGAAGAACTAGGTAGGCAGCTACATGAAAAAGAGAAGTATTTATGCGTAGATAAATTAAAAACAAATTTAATTTTAAATACTTTAAAAGGAGAAACAAAAACAATTACTATAAGTGATATAAGCACACAAAATAGAGCAGGCCGTGGAAAGAATATAATGCTATTTTTAAGTGATGATAAAATAGAGAGTGTTGAAAGAGAGTAAGATTAATGAAAAAGATATTCTTAAAAAATAAATTAAAGTTTATCTATACTCATAGTGAAAACACTATAACTTCTTTTACAATAGGATTCAATGCAGGTGCAATGGTAGAAGAGAGTAATGAACTTGGATTAGCCCATGTGGTTGAACATATGGTTTTTAAAGGAACTAAAAATAGAAGTGAAGCGGAAATCAATAATCAATGCGATAAAATTTTTGGATTTCATAATGCTATGACAAATTACCCTTATGTAGTTTATTATGGTACTTGCCTTCCAGAAGACTTTGAAAAGGGCTTAGAAGTTTATAGTGATATATTATTGAATCCTACTTTTGAGGAAGAGCATTTTAAAGATGAAATATCTGTGATTTGTGAAGAATTAAAGGAATGGGGCGATGATACATCTCAATTTTGTGAAGATAGGGTATTATTTAATGGATTTACTCAT
The DNA here is from genome assembly GCF_002455975.1 of Clostridium sp. UBA6640. Lineage (GTDB taxonomy): Bacteria > Bacillota > Clostridia > Clostridiales > Clostridiaceae > Clostridium_J. The sequence goes on along the minus strand of NZ_DKLM01000015.1, from coordinate 7,563 downwards.
AGAAGAATAAAAGATCTTATTATAGGTAGTGAAGATATAATAAAGTCTTTTACGATAAGTGATGTAAAACACTTTTATGATAAATGCTATATACCTAATAATTGTACTATTTCAGTAGTATCTTCGTTGTGCTTTGAAGATGTATATAAAATAATAGACAAATATTTTTCTCAGTGGGAAGAAAAAGAATATCCAAATAATAAAATAGTTTATGAGGAAAATATATGTGGAACATTTATTGAAGAAAAAAGTGATATAAACTCTTGTAAAATACAATATATTTTTCCAATACACAATTTAAATCAGAGAGAAATAACTTTACTTAGAATATTTAATTCTTTTTTTGGCGAAGGAACTAGTAGTGTTTTATATGATGAAATAAGGACTAGAAGAGGGTTAGTTTATGATATAAGCTCTAAATTAAAAAATGAAAATGGCATTAAATTATATACTATAACCCTTGGTACCTCAAAAGAAAATATAGATACTTCAATTGAAATTATAAATAATGAAATTGAAAAAGTTAAAGTTTTAGATGGGTATTTTACAGAGGAAAAAATTAAAAGCATAATAAAATCTTTAAAATTAAAAAGAATTTTAGGATTAGAAAAATCTATATCATTATCTTTTAATATATGTATCTTTGATATTATGTATGGGGATTACACTATTTTATTTAATGAGTACGATATAGAAGATATAACTGAGGATGAAATTTTTAAAGTTGCAAATAGAGTCCTTAAAAACCCAACTATTCAAATAATAAAATCAAAATAGAAAAAGAAGTGATGGCATTTGGCCATCACTTCTTATTTTTTTATAATTTTATAATTATAAATATAAAAATACAAAAATAAATGTAAATATATATATAATTATATATATATTGCTTGAATTTATTTATAAATTATAATAAAATGCAATAGTGTCTTAAAATACATAAGAAAAAGCCAAATCTTTCTATAAAAGTGGAAAGTAAATTTCATACATAACTTTACTAAGATTTTTGTATAAATTTTTTTGAAAGATTTGTGAAAGGAGCAAAAGAAGTGGCTAATGAATATGAAAAGCTTTTTAGAATGCTTAAATTTAAGAATCTTAAAGCAAGAGGATGGGAGAGCGAAAGAAATTTTATATATGGAAAATATAATAATTATAATTTTACTGTTTTTCAAGGATCTGGTCATAAAAGAATAGTGATGCCTTTAAAAGGAGTATCTCAGCCAGAAATTGAAATAATTCAAAGCTTTTTAAGTAATAAGAGTAAAGATTTTAATTTAAAAAATTATTTTTTTGAAGAAGAA
>NZ_DKLM01000015.1:0-6244 GCF_002455975.1 Clostridium sp. UBA6640 | reverse complement strand
TTAAAGCAAATATATTATGCGAGACTCATGAGGCGTGTTATGTAGAAGAAAATAATAAGTTTACCGTTGAAGGAGATAACTTAATATCACAGAATAGAAATTATTTTAGGGGAATTATAGGGGCTATACTGGTAAGTAGTATAGTTGCAATATTAAATTTTTTATTTATCGTGTTTTTAGATAGAAGTATGATTTTTATCGGTGTGTTTATTGCAGTTGGAGCATTTGAGGGATATAAATTTTTAGGAGGAGTATTAAATAAGAGAACTAAATATATTGTTATTTTTTCAAGCATTTTCTCAACTATTTTTTCAGTAATATTTATGCAAATAATGACTTATGTATTTTACATGATAGGCGCTGGAATACCTTTTAGTATAGAGAATTTTATTTATTTAATAACTCTAAGTGAAAACGATTCATTAATTGCAGTAGATTTATTAAAGGATTTATTTATGGCAATTTTGGGAATTGTTGGTATGATACGAGGAATTGATACCGAAATTAAAGATTTATCATCAAAACTTAAAAAGTTTCATTATAAAAAAGATAAGGGCAAACATAAGTAAAGTTAAGAGTACATAGTTTTAGTAGAATCTCTATATGAAGATTATCTTTTTAAAAAAATTATGACAGGAGAAAATAAATGCTTAATAGAAAAATATTTAATGAAACCTATAATTTATTTATAATGTTTGGATTTAGACGATTCAAAGCTAAAGGTTGGAAAAGATATAAGAAGTTTATATGTGGGAAATATAATAATTATAATTTTACAGTTTTTCAAGGTGATAAATGCAAGCATATATTCGTACCACTAAAGGGGATATCTCAGCAGGAGATTAAAGCAATTCAAAGTTACTTAGATAATAATGCTAAAAAATTTAATATTAAAAATTATTTTTTTGAAGAAGAAATTTTACAAATAATTATATCAGAGAAAATGTGGTATTTAAGTGGAAGAAAGTTAGAAAATATATTAAGTGATTTTACTATGTTTTTAAATTTATCAAATATGCGTCTGCAAAACAGATGTATGTTTTGTGGAGAAAATGGTGCTAATAAAGTTATACTTAAAACTAATATATTATGTGAAGTTCATGAAACATGCTATACAGAAGAGATTAATAGGATTATAACTGAAAGAGATACTTTAGAGCTAGAACATAAAAACTATATTAGGGGAGCTATAGGCGCTATATTTGGAGGAATAGCAGCCTTTATAATAAATATAATGATAATTTTATTTTTTGAAGATTTAGTGATAGTTTCAGGAGCCATCTTTGCAGAATGCACATTTCTAGGATATAAATTTTTAAGTGGGAAAATCGGCAAAAACACAAAATACATTGTTATTCTTTCCACTATTTTTTCTATATTTTCTGCAGAAATAATATTTATTATTTTATATATAATAGGCATAGATATGCCTTTAAATATGAGCAATTTTATGTTAATACTGAAAAATTCAGATGTTCGTGAATTCGTGATTTTTAGCCTACCGTGGCTTTTGGGGACATCTGCTTTAAGTATATATAGAATAATAAAAGAAATTGATTATAAAATAAAAAATCAATTGCCGATGATTAAAAGGATTTCATTATAATAAAAAGCTAAGAATAAGAAAAATATCTTATTCTTAGCTTTTTCTATAATGATTCATAAATTTTCTTTATAAGTAGAGCATCATTTTCAAGAATAGGACTTTCGCAAATTACACATCCCTTTATATTAAAATCTCTAAAAGCTTTCATACAAGCAATGTAGTTAAAATCACTTTCTTCAAAAGGAAGGTGGTTTTTTTCACCTTTAGGACCATAGTTTATACCAGATATGTGAATGTGCATATCATCTAATGCTTCCTGGCCTAAATTATTTCCTATATGTGATAATATTTTTGCAAAATCATCATATTCTTTTAATGCACCATTATATCTTGCATGCAAATGAGAAAAGTCTACACATAATTTACAAGTAGAAACTCTTTTGCAAAGCTCAACTAGCTCTTCAAGAGAACCAAACTGAGTAGGTTTACCTGTAGTCTCTAATCTATAATCTACTCCAAAGTGTGGAATTTTTCTTAAATTTTCTTCAATAGTATCAAAGGTCTCTTCTGGAGAATCTTTTAAATAAAAACCGGGATGAAATATTAAACTTCGTCCATTTACTTTTTGAAGCCCTTCCGCTCCCTTAATTATACGCTCAATAGATTTTTCGCGTTTTTCAATTTCATCAGAATTTAGGTTTATATAATAAGAGCCATGGGCAGAAAGATAAAAGTTATTTTCTTCCTTAGCTTTAAAAACATCATCTTTATTCTTATCTGTTATATTAACTGAGCGAACAAAAGGTAGTTCCATTGCATCTAATCCTAAATTTTTTAAATGAGGGATGCCAGTTTTATAAGTAAATTTTGTATTTTCATCTCCAAGAGGAAGACCAGAAATTCCAAATAATAATTTATCCATTAAATCACCTCAAAAATTAAAGTATGATGTGATTATATCATACTTTTGAATAAATTTATAATTGTTCTTAGGCAATTCAGAATTCACAAATTAAATAAAGGTCAATTGTAAATTTATTTAAATCTTTGCTATAATGTTAAATAGTATGATTTAAGAGGTGAACTAATGGAAAGTAAATGGATGCTTAGAACTACTAAGACAGATGTTAAGTCACTGGCCAAAGAAGTAGGCTTGAACCCAATTATAGTAAAAATAATGGTGAATAGAGAAATAGATACCGTTGATAAAATAAATAAATTTATAAATCCAACCTTTTCCCAATTTCATGATCCGCTTCTTATGAAGGATATGGAAAAAGGAGTATCAATAATTAAAAATGCCATAGAGCAAGATGAAAAAATAATGATTTATGGAGACTATGATGCGGATGGCGTTACTAGTACAGTTATATTATATAAAGCATTAAAAAAATGTAATGCTAAGGTAAGTTTCTATATACCAGATAGGGAAAATGAAGGCTATGGTATGAGCAGTGAAAGAATTGAGAAGATAAAGGAGGAGGGATATAATACTATAATTTCTTGTGATAATGGAATTTCTGCATTAGAACAAGTAGAGAGAGCAAAGGAACTAGGAATGACCGTAGTAATTACTGATCATCATGAGTTGCCTTTTGAAGATGTAGATGGAGAGAGAGTATATAAAATGCCTATAGCTGATGCAGTTATAAATCCTAAAAGAAATGACTGTAAATATCCTTTTAAAAGTTTATGTGGTGCAGGAATTGCATTTAAATTTAGCTATGCATTATATGAAGCTATGGGAGTTTCTGTAGAAAGTGCCTATGATTTAATTGAAATTGCAGGTATAGGAACTATATGTGATGTAGTTGATCTAATTGATGAAAATAGAGTTATAGCTAAAGAAGCCCTTAAACTAATGAATAATACAAAGAATATAGGCTTAAAGGCATTGAAGGAAATTTTAAATATAAAAAATGAAATGAGTTCATATCATATTGGATTTTTAATAGGGCCTTGTATAAATGCTACAGGAAGGTTAGAGACAGCTTTTCTATCTGTAGATTTATTACTTTGTGAAGATACAGAAAAGGCTAAAGAATTAGCTTCTACTTTAGTGGAATTAAATAAGAAAAGACAGGAAATGACTAATGATAGTGTAGAAGCAATAGTTGATATGGTAAAAAGTTCATCACTTATAAATGATAAGGTTTTAGTAGCTTATAAAGAAGATGTACATGAAAGTATAGCAGGTATTGTAGCAGGCAGAGTTAGAGAAAAATTTAATGTACCAACTATAATATTAACTAAAGGTAAAGAAATGCCTAAAGGTTCTGGAAGATCTATTGAAGAATATAATATGTTTGAAGAACTCATAAAATGCAAGGATTTACTTCATAAATTTGGAGGACATCCTATGGCAGCGGGACTTTCAATAAAAGAAGAAAACATAGCGTTATTTAGAGAAAAGCTAAATGAGCTTTGTGAACTATCAAAAGAAGATTTGATTCCTAAAATAAGAATAGATGAAAGATTACCACTTAAATATATAGATTTTAATTTAATAGAACAGATTCGCAGTTTAGAGCCTTTTGGTAAAGGTAATAACTCTCCAATTTTAGCAGAAAAAAATATACCTATTGAAAAAATAAGTATACTCGGAGAAAAGAAAAACACTTTAAAGTTTAGATGTAGAATATCAGGAGCTAATAGATATATAGATGCAATATGCTTTAATAAAGTAGAAGAATTTATTGAAATGCTAAAAGATGAATATGGAGAAAGCTATGAATATATGCTTGAAAATCCTCAAGGATTGAAGATGGACATGGTGTTTTCGCCATCTATAAATGATTATAACGGCAATGTGTCTATACAATTAAAAATTAATAGTTTTAAAATATCCAACTAATTTATACAATAGAAATTAAGAATTAATAATGAAGAATTTAGGAAAAAATNNGTGAATTTCTTAAAATAAATTTATTTTAAGAAAACTCCAAAGGCTTTGAACGTGGAGTTTTAACCATAATTATTCATCCTTAATTCTTAATTCTTAATCCATAAATAAGAATTTTTGTTGTAGAAATTAAAATCATGCATAAGTTAAGTCTTCATAGGGAATCCTTATATTAAGTGACCTTTAAAATAATAAAAAGGAAAGGCTTTTTATAACCCTTCCTTTTTTATTATTAATTATATAAATCTATAATAAAATTTTTACTTTTTTAATTCTATTTTTTTCAATTTCTTCAACAATAAATTTTTTATTTTCAAAAACAATTTGTTGTTTCAACTGTGGGAATTTCCCTAATTCGCCTATAATAAAACCACCAATAGAATCAAATTCATGGGAGTGGATATCAGTTCCTATAAGATCATTGATATCTTCAATTTTAACACTTCCATCAACTAGGTATTCACTATCGTTAATTATAGTGATTTCTGAATGTTGTTCGTCATATTCGTCATCAATTTCTCCGACGATCTCCTCCAACATATCCTCTATGGTTATAATACCAACAGTACCACCATATTCGTCTAAAACTATGGTCATATGTTGTCTGGTTTTATTTATTTCTCTGAATAAATCAATAACCTTCTTATATTCATAAGTATAATAAGGTTTTCTCATATGATCTTTTATACGAAACTCATCTTCTTTGAAATCAGCCATCAATATATCTTTAACATTTAAAATACCCACTATATTATCTATAGTTTCTTGAAAAATTGGTATTCTTGAAAATTGCTCTTCCTTGATAACCTGCATAATTTCTTCAAAATTAGAGTTTAGTTCTATGGCAATTATATCTACTCTTTGGACCATAGCATCTTTTACATATAGGTCGCCAAACTCAAATACCTTATGAATTATTTCCCTTTCCTCGACTTCTAAAATGCCTTCTTCTTCACTTACATCTACAATAGTTTTTAATTCGGCCTCTGTTATCAGAGGAGCAGTACTAGAAGTTTTACCGCCTAGTATTGATATAAGAATATTAGCTATAAATGTAGTCAATACAACCAAAGGCTTTAAGATTATTGAGACTACAGATATGATAGGTGTAACTAATAAAGAAATTTTTTCAGCATTTTGTGAAGCTAAAGTTTTAGGAGTAATTTCTCCAAAAATAAGAATTACTATAGTCATTACTATAGTTGCTATAGCAACTCCTTCAGAACCTAACATTTTTATAGCAACAGCAGTCGCTATAGAGGAACTGGCGATGTTTACTATATTATTACCTACTAATAGAGTCCCTAAAAGTTTGCTTGGATCATCATTTAGCTTTTGAACTTTATTTGCACCTTTTACACCTTCATCTACCATATGTCTTAGTCTAATTTTACTTAGAGACATAAGTGCAGTCTCAGAAGCAGAAAAAAAAGCAGAACCACATATGAGAATAATTAAAATAATTAATTGCCACGTACTACCAGGCTCCAAAATTACAACACACTCCTTAAAGCACAATATTTAGTTAATAGATATATTATAGCATAACTATAAGATTTACAAAAGTTCGAAAAAATTTTAAAATTATTAAAAAATTTCCTTAAGGACAAGTTTTTCTATATTTAAGTAGAAATTAGTAATCAATACAGCTCATATCTTAAATAACTTCCACTATGCATATATATGCATGGGTAAACTACCTTAGAAATTAATATATAGCTAAATATAACTACACCTTTAGGCATTTCAATTCACAATTCACAATGCACAATGCACAACTCATAGGTCCCTTTTAA
>NZ_DKLM01000107.1 GCF_002455975.1 Clostridium sp. UBA6640 | reverse complement strand
ATAATCAAGTTAAAATAAGAGGATTTAGAATCGAACTTGGTGAGATAGAAAGTAAATTATTACAGCATGAAAATATTAAAGAAGTAGCAGTTTTAGTTAAGGAAAACAAAGATAGTGAGAAATATATATGTGCATATGTTGTAAGTAAAAAAAATCTTGAAGAGTTAAACCTAAAGAGTTACTTAAAAGAGACATTGCCAGAATATATGGTTCCAGCTTACTTTGTAAAGCTAGAAAAGATGCCATTAACTACAAATGGAAAGCTTGACAGAAAAGCTCTTCCAGAACCGAACCTAGATACAATATTAATAAAATATGAAGCGCCAAGAAATGAATCAGAAGAAATACTAGCTAAAATATGGAGTGAAGTATTAGGTGTTAAAAATATAGGAATAAATGACAATTTCTTTGAGTTAGGTGGACATTCACTAAAGGCAACAGTACTTATATCTAAAATTCGTAAAGAATTAAATAGAGAAGTACCATTAAAGGAGCTATTTAGATTGCCAACAATAAAGGAATTAAGTAATTTTATTAAAGAAACAGAAGAAAATCCATATTCAAAAATAGAGGAGGTAGAAGAGAAACAATATTATGAGGCATCTTCAGCTCAAAAGAGAATATATATGACTCAGCAATTTGATAAAGATATCACTGCATATAATATGCCTATAATTTTTGAATTGGAGGGAGAAATAGATAAGAAGAGAATAGAAGGAACTTTTAAAAAAATAGTTGCAAGACATGAATCATTAAGAACTTACTTTAAGACTATTGAAGATGAAATAGTACAAAAGATAGATAATATTTATGAATTTAAACTAATAAAGAGAAAATATAATGGAGATATAGATAGCATTATAAATAAATTCATAAGACCTTTTGAGTTAGATAAAATACCATTATTTAGATTAGAACTTGTAGAATCAGAAGAAAAAACTTATTTGTTTATAGATATTCATCATATAATCTCAGATGGTGTATCTATGAATATATTAATAAAAGAATTTGCAGCATTATACAATGGCCAGAATCTAGAACCTTTAAAGCTGCAATATAAAGATTTTGCAGTATGGCAAAATAGTTTCTTAAAATCAGAAGAAATGAAAAAGCAGAAGGAGTACTGGATTAATAGATTTAGAGATGAAATACCAGTTCTAAATTTACCATATGACTATGAAAGACCCGCTATGCAAAGCTTTGAAGGAGATATTATGACATTTGAATTAAATAAAGAGGTTGCAGAAGATCTAAAGAGGTTTTCAAAGCAAACAGGAACAACAATGCATATGGTATTGTTATCAGCATTTAATATAATTTTATCAAAATATAGTGGCCAAGAAGATATAATAATAGGAATACCAATAGCGGGGAGACCACATGCAGATATTCAAAATATAATGGGAATGTTTGTGAATATGTTACCCTTAAGAAATAAGCCAGAAAAAAATAAAAAATACTTAGATTTCTTAAAGGAAGTAAAAGAGAATTCTCTAAATGCATATGAGAATCAAAGTTATCAATTTGATAATTTAATTAAAAAAATAAATATTAAAAAAGACTCCAGTAGAAATCCATTGTTTGATGTTATGTTTGATATGAATGGTATAGATTTTTATGAGACTGCATTTTTAGATAGAACCATATTAAAATATAAGAATACGAAAAATAAAATATCAAAAGTTGATTTAACATTATCGGCTATAGAAAATGAAGATATATTATTTTTTAATATTGAGTATTCAACAAAGTTATTTAGTAAGAATTTTATACAATTATTTATAAAGTACTATATAGAAATTATAGAAAAAATATTAATAGATCCAAATATGTTGTTAAAAGATATTATTGAAAGTAATACAACAAACATAAATAGTGAGATAGATGATATATTTGATGAAGAATTTTAGCTACCTCATAATAATAAAATCATGGATATTTGTGCATAGAATATTAGTTTATTGATATAATGTTAAGAATTTTTAATTAGAAAGGTGAGTTAATATGGGTGGACATGGGTTAAGAAATACTAATACTGAAGAAAATTCTAACGAATATTGGTATAAGGAAATAGAAACAGCAAAAAAAAGTTCAAAACTTATGTATGATACTTATAGTAATACTTATGCTAAAAAAATTTATAAAACAGAAGTGGACTTAGAAACTTCTAAAAAAATAAATATATTATGCAAGAATAATGATTTTTTAATGTATACATTTTTAGTAGCTGGATTGAGTATTGAACTATATAAGTATAGCGTAATAAATAATGTAGCGTTAGGAATCTTAGGTCATAAATTAAAGGAGCAAGATGAAATTATAAGAAATAAGGTATTACCATTAAATATTGCTGTAGATAGTAAATTTACATGTAGAGAATACATGAATTCTACAAGAAGAAAAATATTGGAACTGTACAAATATCAAGATAAACTTAACATGGAATATGTTAGGAGTAAAAAAATATGTGAAGATATTATAGATGTAGCCCCTATAACTATAAATTTGAAAGGATTTAATGATGAAAGTGCAATTAATTATGTATGTAATTCAAGTAAAAATGATATAGCTATTTGTATAGAAAAAAAGATGGACAGCTCAATAATAGCAACATTTGTATATAACTCATCATTATATTTTACAAACTCGGTGCAATTATTTGCTAAAAATTATTTGAAGATAATAAGTCATATAGTAAATAATTTTAATAGTGAGATTAAGTTTATAGACATCATAAGTCAAGAGGAAAAAAATAAAATATTATATGATTTTAATAATACTAATTCATATTATAGAAAAGATAAAACTATAATAGAATCCTTCGAAGAGCAAGTGAATAAAAATCCTAATAATATAGCAGTTGTATTTGAGGATAAAACTTTAACTTATAAAGAATTAAATGAAAAATCAAATCAGATAGCATTAACTTTAAGAAATAAGGGGGTAAAGACAAATTCCTTAGTAGGAATAATGATGGGAAGATCTCCCAATATGATAGTAGCAATATTAGCAATATTAAAATCCGGCGGTGCTTACCTACCTATAGATAGTGGGCATCCAGAAAAAAGAATAAAATATATGTTGGAAGATAGTAAAGCAGTATTACTACTAAGTGAAAAAAACTTAAATATCAATTTACAATTAGATATTGAAACATTATTTATGGAAGATGATGAATTATATGAAAATAACACTGCTAATTTAAAGAGTGTAAATAATCCAGAAAGTCTTGCTTATATAATTTATACTTCAGGATCTACAGGAAATCCTAAGGGAGTTTTAATAAAACAAAGAAGTATTGTTAATTTAGCTAAGTGGTTTGGCGAAGCATATGAATTAAGTGAAAATACAAATGTATTGCAAAATACAAACCTATGCTTTGATGTATCTGTTGAAGAAATATTCGGCACTCTTTTAAATGGAGCTAAAATTTATATAGCTAAAAAATATGAATTAATAGACAAAGAAAAATTCCGAAAATTTGTGAAAAAGAACAGTATTAATGTTTTACAATTAGTACCTACAACCTTACAAGAATTAATAATAGGAAATGAAAAGCTAGATAGTATAAAAGTGCTAATATGTGGCGGAGAATCTTTACCAAAACCGATGAAAGAAAAAGTTATTAAACTAGGATATAATCTATACAATTGCTATGGTCCAACGGAAACATCTGTTGATGCAATAACTACAAAATGTGTTAGAGATAATGAAGTTATAATAGGTAAACCTATAGCTAATACAAAAGTATATATTATAAATGGAGATATTCAACTATTGCCAATTAACATTCCAGGAGAGTTGTGTATATCAGGAGATGGACTTGCAATAGGATATTTAAACAAACCAGATTTAACAGAAGAGAAATTTATAGAAAATCCATTTATAGATGAAAAGCATAGGAGTAGCATTAGAATGTATAGAACAGGAGATATTGCTAGGTGGTTACCTGACGGAAATATAGAGTTTTTAGGAAGAATAGATAATCAAGTTAAAATAAGAGGTTTTAGAATAGAACTAGGGGAGATAGAAAATAGATTATTACAATATGAAGGTATAGATGAAACAACTGTAATAATAAGAGAGAGGGAAGATGGCGAAAAATACTTATGTGCTTATGTGATTTCACATAAGCACATAGATAGCAGAAAACTTAGAATCTATTTAAAGGAAAGCTTGCCAGAAAATATGATACCATCATATTTTATTACTATTGAGAAAATGCCATTAACATCTAATGGGAAAATAGACAAAAAGGCTTTACCAGAGCCTAACATAAGTGAAATTATTCTTTCTGACTATGAACTTCCTAGAAATGATGTTGAAAGAAAATTATTAGAAATCTGGAGTTCTGTTTTAGGAATAAGTAGGATAGGAATAAATGATAATTTCTTTGAACTCGGAGGACACTCTTTAAAAGCAACAGTACTTATATCTAAAATTCATAAAGAATTAAATAGAGAAATATCATTAAAAGAATTATTTAACTCACCAACAATAAAAGAAATAGGTAAGCTTATTAAAGATATAGAAGAGAATCCGTATTCAAGGATAGAAAAGATAGAAGATAAAGAATATTATGGAGCATCATCAGCACAAAAAAGAATGTATATGCTTCAGCAGTTTGATAAGAATAGAATTGTATATAATATGCCTATGATATTTGAAATAGAAGGAAAGGTAGAGAAAGAAAGAATAGAGAAAGCTTTTATAAAACTCATTCTGAGACATGATGCACTAAGAACTTATTTTGAAACCGTTGAAAATAAAATAGTGCAGAAGGTAGATAAATCTTATTATTTTAAGCTAATAGAGAAAAAGACCAATGAAGAAATAGAAATCATAATAAATAAATTTATAAAACCATTTAAATTAGAAAAAGCACCATTATTTAGAGTAGAACTTGTAGAATTAAAAGATAAAAATTATCTATTAATAGACATGCACCATATAATATCGGATGGTGTGTCTATGAGTATATTAACAAAAGATTTTACATCACTATATAATGGGGAAGATTTAGGGCCTTTAAAGCTTCAATATAAAGATTTTGCAGTATGGCAAAATAACTTCTTAAAATCAGAAGAAATGAGAAAGCAAGAAAAATATTGGATTGATAGATTTAGTGGTGAAATACCAGTATTAAATATTCCTACTGATTATGAAAGACCTATTATTCAAAGATTTGATGGAGATAGTGTAAGCTTTGAAATAGATGAGATAACTACAAAGGCTCTAAGGAAGCTCTCAAGAGGAACAGGAGCAACAATGCATATGGTGCTATTATCAGCCTTTAATATACTTCTATCTAAATATAGTGGACAAGGTGATATAGTAGTAGGAATTCCAATAGCGGGAAGACCGCATGCAGATCTCCAGAATATGATGGGGATGTTTGTAAATACTTTAGCTTTAAGAAACGAACCTAAAGGAAATAAACAGTATTTAGACTTCTTAGAAGAAGTAAAAGAAAATTCTCTAAACGCCTATGAGAATCAAAGTTATCAGTTTGAAGAACTAGTTGAGAAGTTGAATATAAAAAGAGATACAAGTAGAAATCCATTATTTGATGTGATGTTCAATATGATAGATACAGTAGCTGATATTAGTATTGGATTAGGAGACCTGTTATTAAATCAATATGATACTGGGAATAAAGTATCAAAATTTGATTTAACTTTAAATGTATTAGAAGAAGTTAATATATTAAAGTTCAGCATAGATTATTGTTCAAAGTTATTTAACAAAGAAACCATAGAAAGATTAAGTAGTCATTATGTTAGGGTATTGGATAATATAACAAATAATACAAGAATAAAAATATGCGAAATTAATCTATTAACAGAAACAGAAAGAAATCGAATGATGTATGGATTTAATAATACGAAGACAGATTATTCTAAGAATAAAACTATACAAGAACTATTTGAAGAACAGGCTGAGAAAACACCGGATAATATTGCAGTTGTATTTGAAGATAAAAAAATGACTTACAGAGAGTTAAATAAAAAATCTAATCAAATTGCAAGAATATTGAGAAAAAAGGGTATTAAGGCTGATTCTATAGTAGGGATAATGGTAAAGAGATCCTTAGAGATGATAGTTGGAATAATGGGAATTTTAAAGGCTGGAGGAGCATATTTACCAATAGATCCAAGTTATCCAAAAGAAAGAATAGAATATATGCTAAAGGATAGCAAATGTGAAGTTTTATTAACTGTAGAAAGTTCAGAAAATAATATAGAATTCACTAAAGAAGTCATAGATTTATTTAATGAAGAGTGGTTTGAAGGTGATTTAAGCAATCTAGAAAAAATAAATAATTCAAGCAATCTAGCATATGTTATCTACACTTCAGGAACTACTGGAAAACCTAAAGGGGTAATGATTGAACATAGGAGTGTAATTAATACATTAATATATATGCAAGATAATTATCCTGTTGTTATGCATGATG
>NZ_DKLM01000095.1:2997-4344 GCF_002455975.1 Clostridium sp. UBA6640 | reverse complement strand
TGAATTCTTCATTCTTCATTATTAATCCTCAATTTCTAAGGATTTAAGCTGTTTTTATAGAAAATTAATTTTCTAGAGTATATATTAAGTTTTTACATTGTATCCCTATATATAGATTAACCGCAGTTTTTAAAACTGCGGATTTTTTACTTTATTCATATAAATCTCCTGATAACCTTTTTAAGGTATCCCTATTTAAAACTATTAATAGATTATTTTGATACATGATTAAACTCTTAATTAGATAGTATTTTATATCATACTTATATCATAGCATAGATATTTTTACATTATATATTAAAGAATATCTTTATATATGACAAATGTCGTATATAAAAATAATTTTATTTGATAAACTAAATATTAGAATAGAGAGGAGGGGTTTTATGTATGAAATTGGAGCAATATTTATAGGCATTCTTATTGCTATAATGGCGACATTCAATGCCATATTACATAGCTACTCAGGTAGTTACTTATCAATATTAATAATACATATAGTTGGTCTTATTACATTAATATTTATTTTAATAGTAAAAAAGCAAAGGATTATCTTTAATAAGAGTGTTCCTATCTACTTATTTAGTGCAGGTGCCATAGGGGTCTTTATGGTGTTATTAAGTAATATATGTTTTACTCATCTTGGTGCTTCCTTAACTTTGTCATTAACAGTTTTTGGTCAATTAGTAGTGGCTTGCTTTATTGATCACTTTGGATTGCTTGGAATTCATACTTATAAGTTTCGAAATAAGAAAATTATAGGTTTCATAATAATATCTATAGGAATTGTTGTTATGGCAATATATTAGGAGGTTATAATATGATTTATATAATATTAGCAATGATAGGTGGAGGACTTACAATAATATCAATGATTATAAATGCAGGTTTAGCAAAAGAAATAGGTGTACTTAGGGGCACACTTATAAATTATATAGTGGGGTTGCTAGTTATTTTAATTATAATGGTATTTGCAAAAGGTACATATAATTTTAATATTAATAGTTTTGCTAACATACCTTTTTATGCTTTTTTAGGCGGATTAATTGGAGTGATAGTTGTATCTGCTTCCAATGTTGTAATTCCTAAAATACCAACTATGTATACGACTTTACTTATATTTATAGGGCAGATTTTTACAGGAATTATTATAGATTATTTAGAATTAAGCTCTATATCAAAGGGTAAAATAGTTGGTGGATTACTGATATTATTGGGGATGCTATATAATTCTAATGTGGATAAAAAACAGTTATCAAATAATAATTAAATAAATTTAGCTTATTTAATTGAAAATTCTATTATAATATATAATTATAAGATTTCTTAATGAAAATTTAATTTATT
>NZ_DKLM01000095.1:0-2820 GCF_002455975.1 Clostridium sp. UBA6640 | reverse complement strand
TTATGGAAATTAAAATCATGCATAAGTTAAATTTTCATTAATGAACCTATAAGAGGTGATGTACTGATATAATTTTCTATAAATAGATATTTAAAATGGAGGTATTATTTTGAGATATACTTTGATTACAGGTGCCACTTCTGGAATAGGATATGAGTTTAGTAAGGTTTTTGGAGAGAATGGCCATAATATGATTTTATGTGGTCGTGATATAAAAAGACTTGAGGAATTGAAAGCGGAATTTCAGTGTTATTCTAGTGATGTAGTTATTTTAGCTGGGGATTTAAGCTGCTTTGAAGATATTATAAAAATATATGAATACATAAAGAAAAATAATTACGAGATAGAATTTTTAGTTAATAATGCAGGGCTTGGATCTTTTGGGGCTTTAAGTGATACTTCTTTAGATAGAGAGCTTAATTTAATTGATGTTAATATTAAGGCAGTGATTCATCTCACTAAGCTTTTTTTACCGGATATGATTGAAAGAAACTCAGGTGGAATTTTAAATGTATCTTCTACTGCTGCTTTTTCTCCTGGACCTTTTATGAATAATTATTATGCTTCTAAGGCATATATACTTTCTTTAACGGAGGGATTAAAAGAGGAATTAAAAAATACTAATATAAAAGTTTCGGTATTATGCCCGGGACCTACTGCTACTAATTTTCAAGAAAGAGGAGAGGTTAAAAAGGCTGACTTTGCAAAGAAAACTTTAATGAATCCAAGATCAGTTGCTTGCATTGGATATAAGAAATTTATGAAAAATAAGCTGATTATTGTACCTGGTATTAATAATAAATTGCTAGTGATTTGCTCTAGAATAATTCCTAATAGATTATTAAGTAAAATAATTAGAAGGGTTAATAGCAAAAAGTAACATCTTATCATGGGATAAAATAGAATCTAGATGTATTAAAGTTAAAGAGATATACAATAAGGAAAAATTGGCTTTTTAATCTATGTAGGTATATAATGGAACTATACAGAAAGGAGTGCGTATATATGAAAATAGCAATACCAAAAAACGGGGATATGATAAACCAACATTTTGGGAAAAGTGAAAGTTTTATTATAGCTACAGTTGAAAATGGGAAAGTAACTGAAAAGAAGGAAGTTTCAGTTATGGATTTACAACATAATCATGGAGGATTATCTAAGTTAATTTTAAATGAAGGCGCATCAGTAATAATTACTGGAGGAATAGGCGCTGGAGCTTATAATGCTTTAAAAGAATATAACTTAGATGTTATAAGAGGAGTCAACTCAACAATAGATGATGCACTATCAAATTACTTAAGAGGTGAATTAAAAGATAGAGTTGTTATGTGTAGTCATCATGGAGAGCATCATTAGAATTTATTAAATCTTAAAACAAAGAAAACTTCAACTATTTTAAATGTATATATTTTAAAATAGTTAAAGTTTTTTTGCTTTTAGAGAAAAAATTTACTTTTATACTGCTAATCTTAGAAGAAAAAAGTTTTATAACATTTTATAAAACAAACATATCTATAGGAAATATGATAAAATGTTTTGTAGGTAGATTCAATATTTAAAATTGCAGGTATTTCTTAAAGAGCAAATAAAAGATATTTAGAATACTGAGGTAGCAGATAAAGTTCTGCTACTTTTTTATATTTAGGTTGCTTTTTTATAATTATTAATAGCTTAAGAGCTAAACGCATATTTCTTAAGAAATTCTTAAGAAATATGCTAACTATTTTGCAAAAAATCCTTTGTACAATAGTGCTGTAGCATTAGTACAGAGGAGATGAAGAAATATGGAGATGATATAATAAATTGAAGATAAATGGAGGGATGGATACATGAGTAAATATAGTGTGTTAGCAGTTGATGATGATAAAGAAATTAGTGATGCTATTGAAATTTATTTAAAAAATGAAGATATAAATGTTTTTAAAGCAATGGATGGGATTGAGGCGCTAAATATTTTGGATAAAGAAGAAATTCATCTTATATTAATGGATATTATGATGCCGAGAATGGATGGAATAAAGGCAACTTTTAAAATTAGAGAAAGTAAAAATATTCCCATAATTATGCTTTCAGCAAAATCTGAAGATACAGATAAAATATTAGGGCTTAACATTGGAGCAGACGATTATATTACAAAACCTTTCAATCCTTTAGAATTAGTTGCAAGAGTGAAGTCTCAATTAAGAAGATATACAAGCCTTGGTAATTTTAAAGGAAATGATGATGTGATTATAGTAAGAGGACTAATACTAAATAAAAATACAAAATCTATAACCATTGATGGTGAAGAAGCTCGCATGACTCCCCTTGAGTATAAAATATTAGAATTACTTATGGAGAATAAGGGGAGAGTATTTTCTATTGATGAAATTTATGAAAAGGTATGGAAAGAGAGTAGTTATAACTCTGAAAATACTGTAGCAGTGCATATAAGAAGGATAAGAGAAAAGATTGAGATAAATCCCAAAGAACCGAAATATTTAAAGGTGGTGTGGGGAATTGGATATAAAATTGAAAAGTAAAATTGTATATGCAATAACTTTTATAATAGCCATTTATTTGGTGGCATTTGCAATTTTAACAGGTATAGATATTAAAGATCAAAGTGTAAAATATTGGAATAACTTATGGAGAATAAAGGAAGAGTATCTTCTATTGATGAAATTTATGAAAAGGTATGGAGAGAGAGTAGTTATAACTCTGAGAACACTGTGGCAGTGCATATAAGGAGGATAAGGGAAAAGATTGAGATAAATCCCAAAAATCCAAAATATTTAAAGGTGGTGTGGGGAATTGGATATAAAATTGAAAAGTAAAATT
>NZ_DKLM01000088.1:3567-3758 GCF_002455975.1 Clostridium sp. UBA6640 | reverse complement strand
TAACATAGGATGTGTTAATGCTTTTTAGCAAAATTTTTACTTGAGTTTAATGATTTTATCAATTTAAATATGAACTAGTTGCTTTTAAAACAAATTGATTTAAAATTTCTCTTATAAGAGAGAAATGTCAATAATTGTCCACTGTCAATAATCACTTCTCAATTGATGAAGTTGAACCGTAACATAGGATG
>NZ_DKLM01000088.1:0-3557 GCF_002455975.1 Clostridium sp. UBA6640 | reverse complement strand
ACCTTAACATAAGATGTATTTAAATAATACAAGTGTGCCATTTGAATTTGTTGTGTAGCATTGAACCTTAACATTGGATGTATTTAAATTTTTTACATGTCCTACATTCATAACTAGTATAAATAGTTGAACCTTAACATAAGTAAAATAAAAAAATAATTAAAGTTATTGTTATTAGTTATAATTATTAATGTGGATATAATGTCTAGACAACTGTATAATAATGGTGAGGCTAGACAAAATAATTGAAACTTCTTATGAGGTGAAGTATATGATTGATATTGAAAATAAAGTTCATGAATTAAAAAAATACTTTGAAGACAAATTCGTTATATTAGCTGTATGGATTATTGGATCTTATGGTACAGAGTATCAAAGATAGGATAGCGACATAGACTTTGCACTTCTTTTTGATAGCGATATTTCACTTATGGATGAAATGGCTATATCTTACGAAATATCTGATATCATAGGCTTTGAGAATGTAGATACTATAGATTTGAGAAAGACACCTATAAGATTACAATTTAAGACTTTAAATGAAGGTAGAGAATTTTATGAGAGGGATTTCATAAAGGTATCCGATTATATGGAATATGTTTTTAATAGACATAGGGATGAAAAATATTATTTAGAATNNGTTGAACCTTAACATATGATGTATTTAAACTGTACATATATGTAATAATTTAACATTGAATTTAGTTTAACCTTAACATTAGATGTATTTAAATTCTACATTTAACGCTAAATCTAAATCTGTACTGTGTATGTTGAACCTTAACATTAGATGTATTTAAATTCTACCTCACTTTGTTTCTTAAACCACTCTTTAAAGTTGAACCTTAACATTAGATGTATTTAAATTTGCTTTTCTTCTTTCAGACTCGTTTCCTGCTGAAGCTTGAACCTTAACATTGGATGTATTTAACACCCCTGCGGGAAAAATTCCCCTGGGGTGCAGTAAATTTATTAGCGTAATTTCTGAAGTCTTTACTTTCTAAGTATCTTAGTTTTAAAATTATATAAAGTTTTACCAACCTCAAAGAAAACAAAGTTACTCATAACCTATTGAAAATCTAAGGTTTACGAGGAACTTTTTATTAGTTTTCTTTAAAATGCAAAGCGATTGGTAAAATTTTTAATAAATTCCTTATTCTCAATGGCTTAAGGGAGATAATGCAAATAGGGAATGGATTGATTACAATGGATAAACCTTATACAAGTGAAAATTGAGAACGGATAATTTACAATTAAGGTTAAAATTAGTTTTAATTAAACTAATTTTTAAAATGAATATTCTAGCAAAAGTTGATATTTTACTCTAGAATAAATAAATTAAATCATAATTTTTCTCTTGTAAGAGAGAAATATCAATAGTTATCCATTGTCAATAGTCAATTCTCAATTGATGAAGTTGAACCTTAACATAAGATGTATTTAAATGTTTTTTCTGCTAGGTTACTAGCAAATTCGTCGAGTTGAACCTTAACATAAGTAAAATAAAAAATAATTAAAGTTATTGTTATTAGTTATAATTATTAATGTGCATATAATGTCTAGACAACTGTATAATAATGGTGATGTTAGACAAAATAATTGAAACTTCTTATGAGGTGAAGTATATGATTAATATTGAAAATAAAATTCATGAATTAAAAAAATACTTTGAAGATAAATCTGTTATATTAGCTGTATGGATTATTGGATCATACGGTACAGAGTATCAAGGAGAGGATAGCGACATAGACTTTGCACTTCTTTTTGACAGTGATATTTCACTTATGGATGAAATGGCTATATCTTGTGAGATATCTGATATCATAGGCTTTGAGAATTTAGATACTATAGATTTGAAAAAAGCACCTATAACATTACAATTTAAGACTTTAAATGAAGGTAGAGAATTTTATGAGAGGGATTTCATAAAGGTGTCTGATTATATGGAATATGTTTTTAATAGACATAGAGATGAAAAATATTATTTAGAATCCTTTAGAAAGGATTACTACGATAGCTTTAAGTTGTAAGAAGTGATATTATGAATTTTAGTTTCACATTTCATATAAAAAACTAAAATGATGATTGTCAGTGATTAATACTGTTTAACTTATAGAATCCTTATTTTAAAGTTAAATTTATATGTTTAAACAGACATTTAGAAAGACCAAAGACATCTTTTGTATTATTAACCTTTCTATTATAATTAGTGTATTCTACTAAATTTAGTAATGATAGCAGCTAAAGTTCTAGTAAATACAGTTATCAATAAGCATTGTGTCTAATCATACTCTGTAGAATAGAAATTAATTACATTATGTGATATACTAATGCTAGATATTATTTATAATAATAAAATTGTATAAAAAGTTGGTGAAAGCATGAATGTTTTAGAAGAGTTAGAAATTCCTAATATAGATACGTTAATAGGAATAGCTTTATTTGGTAGCTTCAACACAGAATATTGGCATAAAGGACGAAGTGATATTGATATTTTACTTCTATTAGAATATAGAAAATCAGTAAGCTTTGAATTTGAAGTTGAGGACATTCTAGAATCTATATTTAGAAAGTATTTTTCTTACGATAATATTCATATCACTTTTTTATATATGAAGGAATTTGATTCAACATTAGCAACGGAATTTATTAAAAGTGAGAACAAATTAATTATAGATAGTTTGAAGTATATGGATTTTAGACTATACGTTAATAAGTATAGAAGAAATAATCAATGGTTAGAGAATTTAGTTGAGAAAGACAAAGAAATTCTAAGGAGAGAAAGAAATGAGTCCATATTATAAATATAAAAAAGAACGATTAGAATTAAAATTTAAAATAGCTCAAGATACCTTAGCTTTAATGCAAGGTGCAATTATGGAATATACTAATACTAAATCTGTATATATTAGAAGAGCAATATTAGGATATTTTCAAGATTTTACAGAGTATATCATAGATATGTGTGAAACTTATCTTGTTATGACTGATAATTATATTGATGGAGTATCAGGAATAGAGCTAATTAAGGGAGCTAGGATTCATGGTTTTTTAGATGATACCCTATGTGAATTTTTGATTACTATAGTTAGATTAAGAAATAGATATACTCATGATTATTACAAAAGAGAAGGTGTAGAAGAAGATATAATAACCTGTTGTTTTTCAGAAATTATGTATCTTCAAATATTTTTAGAAATAACAGAAAATGAAATACATTTAGTAAAAACAAATAAAAAGAATAGATAATATTTTGTATTTAATAAGGCAGCTAGAAATTAAATTTTACAAACCTCAAGGAAACTAAAGTCCCTCATAACCTATTGAAAATTCAAGGTTTATGAGGATTTTTTTATCAATTTCTTTAAAAACACAAAATGGTTGGTAAAATTTTTAGTAAATCCTTTATTTTCAATGGTTTAAGGGGTATAATGAAAATGGAGAATGGCTTGATTGCAGTGGTTGAACCATAACATAAGATGTATTTAAATGCAATGTGCTGTTGATTTAAGATAAGTTCCTGTTTTGTTGAACCATAACATAAGATGTATTTAAAT